>NZ_JBYJAU010000036.1:0-815 GCF_057802535.1 Campylobacter sp. DY7 | reverse complement strand
ATCGGTCACTCAGTCCGGGTTGCGGAAGAAGTCGATCACGAGCGCGACGGTGACAGGGACGAGGACCACCGCCGCAGCGGTGATGATGATGCGGTCGAGGATCGGTGCCGCGAGGATCCCGAGCCAGCCGGCCGCGATTGCGGCAACGATGTACAGCAGTGCGATCGCCGACCGGCGCAGTCGCCGGACTGCGGATTCCGGGATCGTGCGGGGCCGTGCGGCGATGGTCATGAGCTGACCCCGCTCTGGCTGGCGCGGTGCTCTCGGATGTGCGTGTAGAGGACCGTGCCGCGGTGGCCGTAGGCGTCGACGATCGTGACGCTCTTGGTGTTGGTGCGCGTGACAGTGCACCAGTTGCCGAAGTACTTGATCTGATCGCCGACGCTGATGGTCTCCTTGCTGTGGTTGGTGGCGGCGCCGGTTGAGATCTGCTCGGCGCGGACCTCCTGCCAGTAGGTGAGCTGGTCGTCGGTCGTGGCAAGTTCCTGCTCGAGGCGCTCGGCGTAGGCGCCGGTAGCGGCGGTGGTGGTCTCAACGCGCCCGCCGGGGAGAGTGCGGCTGGATCCGTCCAGGCGTCGGCGAAGTCCGGCGCGGTCTGCGCGGAGCTTCTCGATCCTGTTGGCAACGGCGATCGGTGCGTATCGGGCATCGTTGGCGGCGGCCGCGATGTCGGCGTGTACCTGGGCGCGCCGTGCGGCCTCGTCTGCGTCAATGGACCGGCGCACGGCCGCGTCCGCCCTGGCAATCGCTCGACGGTGCCCGGCCTCCGAGTGGTGACCGACCTTGATGGGCTCGCCGCCCTCGGGCAGACGCCG
>NZ_JBYJAU010000035.1:0-1035 GCF_057802535.1 Campylobacter sp. DY7 | reverse complement strand
CACGAAACCAAACACGCAAGTAAAATAAACCTAAACTCTAAAGACGAATTCGGAGCAATGGCAAGAGCTATTAATGATAATATAGAAAGAACAATCTCTTCTTTAGATAAAGACACCCAAGCAGTAGAACAAAGCGTTCAAACAGCAGCTGCAATTGAAAGCGGTGATTTAAAAGCAAGAATTACTCTAAATCCTGCAAACCCACAATTAATTGAACTAAAGAATGTATTAAATAAAATGCTTGATACTTTAGAAGATAAAGTAGGAGCTAATACTAACTCAATTGAAAAAATCTTTGATGAATATAGTCAGAATGACTTTAGAAACGAAATAAAGAATGCTAGAGGTAAGGTTGAACTTGCTACTAATATGCTAGGTAAGCAAATAAGAGATATGTTAAAAACAAACCTTGAAACTGCAAGAAACCTACAAGAAAAATCAAAAATACTAAAAACAAGTGTTATTGATATAAACGAAGGTGCAAGAAAGCAAGCAGCAAGCTTACAAGAAAGTGCAGCAGCAGTAGAAGAAATGAGTGCATCTATGCATGCAGTAAATCAAAAATCAAATGAAGTGATTAAAAATGGAGAAGATATTAAAAATGTAATCACTATGATAAGAGACATTGCAGAGCAAATTAATCTTCTTGCACTAAATGCTGCAATAGAAGCTGCAAGAGCAGGAGAGCATGGAAGAGGATTTGCAGTAGTTGCTGATGAAGTAAGAAAACTAGCTGAAAGCACTCAAAAATCTTTAACAGAAATAGAAGCTAGTGTTAATGTATTAACTCAAGGAATAAATGATATGAGCGAAAGCATTAAAGAACAAACTCAAGCTATTACTCAAATAAACGAAGCAATAAGCAGTATAGATGAATTAACACGTGCTAATGTTGTTGTAGCTGATAATACTAATAAGATATCAGATGAAGTAGATTCTATGGCAAGCAGTGCAGTTGAATCTGTAATGAAGAATAAGTTTTAATAAACACTACATTAAAAAGCTAAAAGAAACTTCTTAAGTGAAGTTTCTTTT
>NZ_JBYJAU010000003.1:0-204396 GCF_057802535.1 Campylobacter sp. DY7 | reverse complement strand
GGTTTGAGTGGTTTGAGTGGTTTGAGTGGTTTGAGTGGTTTGAGTGGTTTGAGTGGTTTGAGTGGTTTGAGTGGTTTGAGTGGTTTATTCCGAGCTTATAATGATTATCAATAGTTTTTGTTTAAACTTTTAAAGAATTTGAAATAGGAATTAGCTTTTAACTTTATTTTTAGCACTAATAAGACTATTTAAAACTAATCAAAATGATTAATTTTTAAACAATAATGCGAGTGTATTTGCTTAAATTTTTGTTTTATAAGCTCTAAATATTGTTTTTAAATTCTTAATTTAAATTCTTTGAAATTTTGAATAAAAATATTGATAATAATTATAGGCTTGGAACAAACTTTATAAGATTTAGAAAAGAAGAAATATAAAAGTATTAAAAATAAAAGAATTTGAAATAGGAATTAGAATTGTAATTTAAGCATTCGTAAGAATATTTTAAAACTAATCAAAATGATTAATTTTAAAAATAATGAGAGTGAAGTTTTAATTAGTTTTTTAATTTAGGTATTTAAAGCTAAATGTAATTTTAGTTTGGGTTTTACTTAGGTTGTTTGTAAAACAAAAATTATTATGAAACTAAAATTAAACTTTTAATTCGTGCAGAATCTAAAAATATTTTCAAATTCCTAATTCAAATTCTTTAAAAGTTTAAGCAAAAATTATTGATAATTATTATAGGTTTGGAACAAACTTTACAATAGTTAGAAAATAAGAAATATAAAAGTATTAAAAATAAAAGAATTTGAAATAGGAATTTGCTTTAAAATTTATTTTTATACCTGTTGGATTATCCTTAAGAAGTTTGGAAATTGCTTTTAATTTAAATTATATAAAACTAATTAGAACTTTTGGCTTTTATAAGCTCTCAATATTGTTTTTAATTCCTATTTCAAATTCTTTGAAAATTTTAAATAAGTTATTCCAAACATAATCGTTAGAGCTAAAAAACAAAAAGAATTTGAAATAGGAATTAGAATTGTAATTAAAGCATTAGTAATACTAATTTTAAAACTAACAAAAAAAATAATGTGAGTTTAGTTAGATTTTTGTTTTGTACTAAAGTAAAACAAGCTTTTAAATTCCTATTTCAAATTCTTTAATAAAATTAGAACCTAAGTCCTAATTTTATTTAATAGTCATCTCAACGCTCCAGTAGAAGTTCTCTTCGCCTACTGCATCAACAATTCCACTTCTTTTCATAATCTCTTTAACATCAGGCGAAACCCCTGCTATAAATACTGGGATTTTTCTTTTTTGAATTGTTTGTATAACTTCTAAGAACGCGCTAGCTCCTGAAATATCCATATAAGATGTTCCACGCATTGAAAAAATAATAGCCGTTTTATAGTTTAATCTACTTGTAAGCTCTAAAATCTTTTCTGTATTTGCAAAGATTATTGCACCCATTATATAAATTACTTCAGCTTGTTTTATACGCTTAGGAAATGGCGAGTTTAAATCGGTGAATTTCTCGCTATCAAAATAATCATATCTAATTCTAAGGTTTGAAATCTGCACTACCAAAAGCATTAATGATAAAATCACACCTATTAAAATCGCTATTGTTAAATCAAATACAATCGTAGCAAACATAGTTACAAAAAATTGCATTAAAGCACTTGTAAATCTTTTTTTAAAAAAATACCTAATAGTATGCCACTCATTCATTCTAAAAGCAGTGATAAACAAAACACCAGCTAAAGCACTTAGTGGAATTTTACTCATAATAGGAGCTAAAACTAGCATAGAAATTAGTAGAATTATTGCATGAAACATACCTGTAAGCCTTGTAACTGCACCCGATTTAATAGCCACACTTGTTCTAGCTATTGCAGCAGTTGCAGGAACGCCACCGCAAAAAGGCACTATTAAATTGCCTAAACCTTGAGCTATTAATTCTCTATCGCATTTAAGCCTAATTCCAACCATTCTACCACCACTTGCACCACATAATAAGCTTTCAATCATACCAAGCAAAGCAATACTAATTGCAGGAGTTATAAGTCCTTTAATATGCAAAATATCAAAATCACTAAAGCTAAATCTATTTTCTAAAAATATATTTGTAGGAATACTTCCTATACGCTCTATATCAAGCGAAAAAATAACGCTTATAATTGTTGCTAAAATTATTGCAATTAATGATGCAGGGGCGTATTTTTGATATTTTTTAGGATAAAATATCATAAATAAAACCACAAAAATACACAAGCAAATTGAAATTATATTAGGACTAAAATCGCTATTAAAATAGTTTATAACTCTTTCTAATGTTGTTGTGCCACTTGATTTAACGCCCAAAAAATTATCAATTTGACCCAAGGCAATAACAACAGCAATTCCTGAAGTAAAACCCGTAATAACAGGCATAGGAATAAATGCAATCACACGTCCAAAGTGAAATAAACCTGCGATTATTAAAAACATTCCTGCAATCATAGTAGCAATAAATACTCCGTTTAGTCCATATTGAGTTGATATGCTAATTAAAATCGCAGCCATTGCTCCTGTTGGCCCTGAGATTTGATAAAACGCACCACCAAATAACGATATAACAAATCCAGCAATAATAGCAGTAATGAGTCCTGATGCAGCACTTGCTCCACTACTAACCCCAAAAGCTAGTGCGAGTGGCAAGGCAACTGCTGCAACGGTTGCGCCTGCCATTAAATCTTGAAAAAATTTTGTTTTGTTATAGCCTAAAAACTCTTGCTTTAAATCACTAAAATAGCTATTCATAGGAAGTCCTTGAACTTGTGTAATTAATAAATATTGTAGCAAAATAAAGAGCTTTTAGCTCCTTATTTTACAAACTCAATAGTAAAAGTGCTATTGCAATTATATTCTCCGCCTATACATCTAATAGTATCTTTTACATACTGAATGTTTTTGTCTAAAGATACTTTTACAGTTCCATCTGCTTGATTTTGAATTAAGAAATTATAATCGCTTATTAAATTATTAGCATCTAAGCCAGGAATTGTTTTGCTACTTCCTTCTACATAGCATGGTTTAATATGGCAATTTTTACTTGAAAAATCCATAGTATTTACATAATTAAACTCATCATAATTATTGCCTTTATTTAAATAATGTAATCTTACATGCTCTTTTGTAAGTATTGCACTGCTTGAGCCTTCTACCTTAATATCTTTAAAAATAGGATTTGCATATACAAAGTTAATTCCTTTGTTATCATATCCTAGGCTAGAAGTTCCTAGATTAGCTACACTCTTATTGTTTGATTTTATTTCAATTTCTTTTAGAGTAAACATAGGATTTAATTTAGTGTAAGTTAGTTTAATAGGTATTTCATACATATTTTCTTCACTCTCAGCAATTTTGCTATTTTTGCTAGCTTGACTTATACTTGAATAAGTTAGCTTATTGTTATTAACTCCAACGATATTTAATTTTTCATAATTTCTTATAGCTTCTTTACTGATTAAATCCTTAGTAGTTGCATTAGAATTTGCATCTAAATAGTTTTTAGATCTATCTAAAACAATCTTAAATGCAGAATTTAGCTCGTTTTTATTGATATTTACATTAATTTTATTTGTATTTTTTGTAATGTTTGCATTGCTTATTCTATTATAACTAGGCGTATTTAGCGTAGTATTAAAGTCATTCATATCAATACTTGCATCATCAAAAGTAGGATTTATTTCAATACTTAAATCATTATCATAATATTTTGCTACTTGATGATTATTAGCACTTGAGTTTAACTTAGGATACAAACTATAAGCAAAATCAGAGCTAGCTTTATTGCTTGTAATTACTGCTGATTGTCTTCCGTCTTTGTCAATATTATCTTTTAATATTATTTTAGTATTTACTCCTGTTGGAATAACTTTGATTTCATCTTTCATAGGAGTTTGGCAAGCTATCATACCTGCTACTCTTTTGTTTGCTTCGTTTTTGCTAAGGTAGGTAGTATCTCTACAAATATCACTTGCTTTATAGCCTTTGCTTTCTACTAAGTGTTTTATATGCTCATCTTTAAAAATAATATAGCCAATATTACCTGTATCAAAAGGAATTATCGCTTGAGCTCTTGTGATATTATCGCCATTTTTCAATATCAATGGATTTGAAAAGCTTACCTTTCTATCATCTAATGGCAAATCAAAACTATATCCATGCCCATAATCAACCTTAAACTTATACTCGCTTATATACAAAGAAGAATTATCTAATAATTCATCAGTTATTACATTTATATTAAAATCGCAATTATTAGTAGAGAATACATCGCAAGCTTTTTGATAGCTTTCAAAATACTCAGGTCTTACTATAATAGGTCTATGAGTTAATTCAGTTCCTATGTTGTTTATGCTGCCTTGTGAAGAATAAAATCTAAGTTTAAATTCTCTTCTTGATTTATCTTTAGAAGCTGCGTTTATTTTATCAAAATTAATAAGAGCGTTATTAAACTTAAAAAACACTTCATTTTGCCTACTAGTTTCGTTTGGGTCGCAAGTTGAAAGCCCTTTGTTCTTTAGCTCGGTGCATAAATCTTTGTAAGTTAAATAGCCGTTATTTATCTGGCTTAATGATGTTTGTTTAGTCATTTTTTTATACTTACAATTGCTATCGTTAAAATTATCGCAATTATATTGAATATAGTATGAAAAATCATTTCTATTTCCTATATCTAAAGAAATTAAAGCATTATTACTTGCTACAAAAGGATCTTTTTTAGACTTATAAGCATTGCCTGATATTTTATTAAAATCAAGCTTTAAATATACATTTTCATCATTCATATAAGCATAAATTGTATTAGCATTTTTTGGTTCTTCAAAAGTTATTTTATCATTGATAAAACTATTTTCTTTAGAAATAAATGCACTTGTTATATCAGCTTTTTGATTTTCTAAACAATCAACTCCATTTGGATTTCCTTTTTGAATTGCAAAGAATTTAAAAGGAAGACTTGGTTTATGAGTATAATCTTTTGTTTTTGACTCAGGGGTTGTTGGTGCTGATACTTTATCCCAGTTTGTATCGCCTGTGCAGGTTTTGTTATTTTTAAAATAATCATACCATTTAGGATCGTTTTTACAAATACTAGCATCTTCTCCTTGATATACATCATAGATTGTGAAAGTTTGAGTTCCATTGATTTGTATTCTTTTTACATCAATTTCATATAAAATATCTTGCTTACAATTCTTAACGGTTTTAATCGCAAAGGTAGCAGTTGAGTTATCTATATTGTAATCTTCTCTAGTATTTGTGATAAGCTCAGGTGCGTGTTTTACAGTATCAAGTAGGTTTCTATTTTTGTTTTTATATTTTTTTACTATATCTTCATTTAAATAAGTAAAACCATAATTAAAGTCATTTTTTAAATCACTTTCATTATTTACCTTATGTAATTTTGGACTTGTTGAATAATTAAATTCTCCATTTTTTACATAAGCTTTTATATTTACGAAATTTTTCCAATTATCTACTAGGTTAAATCTTAATCTATTTGCTTCTCTCCAACCCCATACATAATAATGTTTTCCTAAACCACGATTATCACTATCTCCTGCATAGCTAAATCCATCATGATTGTATGCAACTGGCTTAAAAGTATCATAAGCGTAATTAATGATGTTTCCGTGAATACCAAATTTATTCATTCTAGCTGACCAAGTGCTAGGCTTGCTTACATTAGGAATTAATTGCGTATTATCTTTTAGTAAGTGCATTTCAAAATAAATATTTTCATCATTTAAAATAGAAATACCTTCATTATTTTTAATAACATTTCCAAAAACTAATTCACTTCCATTTACAGTGGTTTTTTCGTTTTGATTTTTTATTGGTTTATAGAATGTATTGCTGCAAAATGGATTGTTTAACTTTTCTTGTCTTGCAGTGCCATAGGTAACTTCACTCATGGTGCAACTATTATATTTACCACTACCTGCACGATAAATTGGCTTTAAGCAAAAATCTCCTTCTTCTTTATAACCATTATTGCATTGTCCTGATTTTTCTTGATAAGCGAAAAATGCTTTAACTGCTGCACTTTGTGCGAAAGTATGTGGTGCTTCTGCATAGACATATCCTATACACAAAACAGCACAAATTGAATGCTTTAGCATAACATATCCTCCTTTAAATTTTATTTTTAATAGTTAATTTTTGATTTCATTAAAATTATGTAATTTAAATTACTAAAAAATTACATTTAACTTTTATTTTATCATAAATACAGATAATAGCAATGATTTAGCGTTGTGAGTTAGGTTTTTGTTAATTTTTTTATATTATTTATAAAATCTTATGCTAAAAAGCATAAGAAATTATTTTACGATTTGTTTTAGGGTTGAGCCTGAATTAAATATATCATCTTTATTTGTAACGCTTACATAAATTTCATCACCTGATTTTAAATAATGTTTTTCTCCAAAAGGAGTATAAGATAAAGCACCTAAGCAAATTAATATATTTTCAGGTTTATTTGCAATTAATGGTTTAATATTTTCAAGTGTTGCGATATCGGTTTGATTGTTAATAGTTTCTATAAGCCAAGAGATTAGAGTATCTGAGTAATAAAAATAGTTTTTTATATAATCTTCATTTGCGTATTTTATTAATTCATTATTTCTTTTTAAATAGCAATGTATTTTGTATTCATTTAATTCTTCAAGATTATTTAAAGCAATTAAATTTCCTATACCTTTGCTTGCATTTGAGAAGTTTTTCTTTAAAGAAATTTTTTCTTCATTTACTCTTTTGCTTGCATCATTAAAGGCTGCGAAATATTGTGGTTTTAAAGAGCTTAATTCATTATCTTGATAACTAGCTTTAAAAATAACACATAATTCAGGTTCTATTTGAACAAAATCTCCATCTAAAATAAGTTCATTTTCACTAATACAAAATCTTCTTAAAAATTCCTTTTTACTATCCTTTGAATAAAAAGGAAAAACTCCTTTTGGTGCAAAATCACTTGTATTTAATTCACAAAAATCTTTTGCTTCATTAGCTTGATTTAAATGGTTTGGCACATTACCAACTACGCCTAGACATAAACATTCTTTTAACATTAATCTTCCTTTAATATGAAATATTTTTATCATTTTACATTAATTGATTAGATTAATGTAAAATTACGGGATTTTTTTAAGGAGAGCTAATGAAAAAAGGAATAACTTTATCCATTCTTACAATTAATATATTGTATGCAAGTGTAGTTGATACTAGTGAAAAAACATACGGATTATTTTTCGGCAATCTTGCACAGGCTAAAGAAGATGCAAGTTATTATGGAAGATGGAATGCTTTATTAGGTTGCTTACATAATAGAGGCGGTAGTGATGCTATTGGATTTGCTGATTGTGCTGAATTAACTCAAATATATGGAGATAATAAAGCAAATTATAAAATAGATTCTTTAAAGTTTAGAGATAATGTATGGTGTATGGAAAGTTCTAATAGTGATTTAGGAACAAGCAAAACCCCAAGTGCAAATGAATTTGAAAAAGATATTTTTAATAATGGTAATGTTTATAATTTTAGAAATAGTGTTAATTTAAACTACAATACAAGTATTTATAAATATAAAGATGGTGAATATCAAGAATCATATAAAAATTTAAAAGCTAGCACTACCGGAAGACTTATAGCGTTAGCTTCTTCAAAAAATCCCTTTAGTTTTTATTTGACAAACAATTTTTCAGGTCATAATGGAGATTTTGGAAGATTTGTAAATAATTATGTAGGTCTTTTAAATGGAAAAATGCGTCATGATTATATAAGTAAAACAGATATAGAAAGGCAACATTGGAAATTAACTTCAATTTATGAAGGTTGGCTTACAAATTTAACTAGCTCAAGACCTAATGGGTGCGATGCTAGTAGATATACAGGGTGTAATGCTGTTAAATCTTATAAAGGAACAGGGTTTGTAAATGGTAAGCCAGATGGTTGTGGGATAAGCGATTGGAATCAACTTCATTCAATAGAAAGATATGTTAGATTTTATTATGATTTAGAAAATTATGGTTGCACTATTAGACCAGTTGATTATATAGATTCAGAAGGTGTAGATGTTGTTTATGCTAGTAGCGGACCTTTATATGCGGGAATTATTACTGATGATAAAAGAGTTTTATATTATCGCTCTTATGCAAATGCAACAGGTGGGCAGCCAAAAATAGATCAATTGCGTATAGGAAAAGCTAGAAATTTTAATCTTGGTAGAGTTATTAACGGCAATGAGACTTGTAGACAAGCAATAGAAGAAATGACTGTTAAGAATATTTCTACACATGGAACAAGAGATTTAGGCAAATCATCTGATTTTTTATTTTTTAATAATAATAATTTAGAGAATGGAACTTATTTTAATAAAGATTTATTTACAAGCCAAGGTATAGGCAAATGCTATTTTACAAATCTTCAATATTATGATAGAAAGAATAGTGATGACACATTTACTGCGTTTCCAGCAATTACAGCTCATAAGTTTTTGTGGGGAGATCAAGATAGATTTTTACAAAACTATTTAAAAGACGATGGAAAATATGCGATAGCTAATTATTCTATTGATAGAAAAAATATATATAAAAGTGATAAACCTGGAAGTGAAACTAGTATTTTTTCATTACACACAAGACCTACAAGCTTTAGAGGAGTTGATGAGAATAAATATGGTAATACAAAAAATGGTAGATTAGAAGCTAAATATAATTTAATTTTTTATCCTGATGCAAATGATTCAAAAATGAGCTTAATTGATGAACAATTACAATCATTAAAATATAAAGTTGAAAACCTACCTTCGCATTTAAAAGATATAAATGAGTTTGATAAAGTAAGTTCACTTACATTTGATGTAAATAATAATGCTCAACTAATATTTATGAATGATAGTGAAAAATTAGATCCTAATAGATTAAGTTATGCAAATAAAGAAGGGTGTGATATAGAAACTAAAAAAGGTTGTGAAAATATGAGTTTTAAATTTGAAAATTTCAAATATAAAATTTATAAATTAGAAAAAACCGACGGACATTACAAAATAGTTGGCGAAGAACCTGAAAAAACAGGGACTTATACTACTAATTATATGGCATTTAGGGTTGATGAAAATTTATTAAACACAATCGGTTATCAAAATAAAGATTCTATTTTATTAGAAGTAACTATAAACAATGGAAAATATGATGATAATAGACCATTTTTTGAAGTAGATTCAAGTACTATTGTTAAAGCTAAAAAAGCTGGTAAATTTTATGCAATTATTAGTGATATAAAATTTGATGATAGCGCTTTAGGTTGGGGTTCTATTTGGGATAAGAGCGATGCTAAAAAACTACCTAAAATGAATGATAGCAATACAGGATATGATCCAAGTTCAGCAAATACAAGAATAGCAGCAAATCCAGTGTATTTAGGTATTTATAATAATTCTAAGCTTAAGTTAGATAATTTTGATAATTTTATTACTTTTGAAGTTAAAGACAATAATGGTAATTTAGTAAAAGGTAAAAGTATATCTTTTTATGAATTAGGAACAAATATTGTTAATGTTAGTAATGAAAATAAAGACTTATTAACAAATCCTATTTTTAAACCGACTAATAATATTAATTCATATCCGTTTTATAATGGAGTTTTAAAGATTGATAATTTAGAAGTTGGTAAATATGAAGTTTGCTATAACATTTATAGTAAAAGACAAATACAAGAAGAAATAAATAAAAATGCAAACAATAAAGACTCAAAAGCTCTTGTAGATTTACCGAGAAAAGCTAATGGTTGCACTAATAAATTTAGTATAAGACCAGCGTTTATTGAGTATTCAACAAAGACTAATTTTGTAGCAGGAGAAAATGCTTTAAGTGGTGGTAAATTAACCGAGTTTAATGTGAGTTTAAAAGATAGCTCTAAAAAAGACATTAATACAAATGAAAATTTCGCAATTACTAAAACAGATTTAATTGTAGAAAATAGTAAGCTTAATAAATATATTTTTGATTTAAATAACAAAAATCGTAGCGCTATTTCTAGCACTAATCCACAAGCTATAAATAAGAAAGGCGATAATTCTTATATTATTAATGATGTATATGTTAATTTTCCTTTATCAACTGAAGCAAAATTACAAATGTATGAAGGTGCATTTACAAAAGATGATAGTTTAGGTGGTTTTTGCAATAGTGGCTCAGCAAATAACGCAATAGGTTCAGATGGTAAAATAGGTTGCTTAATTACTAGTGAAAATCCTATCGCATTAAATTTCTCTAGCACAAGAGATTATGCATTAAAAGATGCAATAATAAATAATGCTTATACAAATACAAAAGTATTCTTTAAAAGTGAAATAGGTGATCAAAATAGCTTAAAAATACCTTTTGTTTTAAATAATCAAGGTATAAATAATCCTGCAAGCTTACCTTATGTATATCATAAATTTAATGATAATTTAGAGCTAGAATATGATTTAAATTTTGATAATGAAGATGATGCTGCTAAAAATAGATATTTAGTAAATATTGATGAGGTTTATACTGATAGTAGTTATTTAGTAAATGTTGCTAAAAAGAATATTAAAGTTACTAAAGTTATTTTAAGTAAAGATAAGTTAAATCAAGAATTTGATAAAAAACTAGAAGAACTATACAATGAAACAAGAACTACAAATATAAATGGCGTTATTGAAAAATACGGAGCAAAACCTGATAAGATTTCAGTAGATTTAGAATTAGCTTATTCAAGATATAAAAAGACTTTAGATAATAAAACTCTTGATAATAGTTTGGTTACTAAGCCAGATGTTGAAGAGTTTTTTTTATTAAAAAGTTCAAGTGTAGGAGAAGTTGGCAAAACTAAGTTTAATCCTAATAAAGATTATTCTTTTATTTATACAGGAGTAACTTATAAAGATAGTAAGATTCAAAACTCTAATACAATTACTTTAAAATCAAGTGATTTAGAGCTATTTTATTTAGGTAAAAAGTCTATAAAAGTTAAATTTACTCCAGAAACTCCAACTTATAAAAAGAGTACAAAAGACATTATAGATGAGCTAAGATTTATAGGAGATTATGGTTCTAGTTTTGCTAAAAATAAAGGAGATTTAGAAGTTACATTAAATCCTAGCCACTCTAAAAAACAATATGTAAAAGAAATAGTAAATATTTCAAATACAAGCGATTTAAGTGGTTCATCATTTAGTATTGAATTTGCTAATAAATAAGCTAAAAACAATGAAATAGGAAAATAAATTCCTATTTCATAATTTAATTAATTCAACAAAACAAAAAATCAAATTCCTATTTCAAATTCCATGATTTTTTCAAAGAATTTGAATTAGGAATTTAGATTTTAATTTCATAATGCTTTTGTTACAAATAAAAACATTTTCATAATTAATCTTAAAAATTATTATTAAATTAAGCTTTATTCATTAATATTTCTTTTTATTTTCAAAAAAGGTTATTTAATGAGTTCATCATTGCTTATTCAACAGATTTTCAATGGCTTTTCATTAGGCTCAATGTATGCGCTAATTGCTATTGGTTATACTATGGTTTATGGTGTTTTAAGGCTTATAAATTTTGCTCATGGAGATATTATGATGGTTGGAGCTTACGCTTGTTTGTTCGCTCTTAATCTTTTTACTTTTCCATTTGTTCCTGCATTTGGCTTTGCGGTATTGCTTTGCATTGCTTTAGGAATTAGCATAGATAAGATTGCTTACAAGCCACTTAGAAACTCTCCTAGGATTTCTTTATTAATCACAGCAATAGGTGTTTCGTTTTTCTTAGAAAACTTAATAAATGTATTATTTACAAGCACACCACAGCCATTTAATGCACCTAGTATTTTAGTAAATCCTATTAGTTTATATGGGATTAGACTTAGTTTATTAGATATTTTAATTCCGATTTTAACAATAATAATTTTAATTTGTGTTTTAACGATTTTATATAAAAGCAAATATGGTATAGCAATTCGTGCTTTAGCTTTTGATATTTCAACCGTTGGTTTAATGGGAATTGATGCAAATAAAATCATTGCCTTTGTTTTTGCTCTAGGTTCAATGCTAGCTTGTATAGGTGGTATTTTTTGGGCTTGCAAATATCCACAAATTGATCCAAATATGGGCGTTTTAATAGGTCTTAAGGCTTTTGGTGCTGCTGTTTTAGGCGGTATTGGAAGCGTTGGCGGAGCTGTTCTTGGAGGGCTTATTATTGGATTTTGTGAAGTTTTAATAGTAGCTTTTGTTCCTGATTTAGCAGGTTTTAAAGATGGTTTTGCGTTTATATTCTTAGTTTTTGTTTTATTGTTTAAGCCAACAGGAATTATGGGGCAAGATTATGAAAGGAGTAGATTTTAATGCAAAAGGTATTTTCTATTGCTTTAATCATTTTATCAATTGCTAGTATTTTTCTAGCTGAATATTTTTTAAGCGATTATGCTTTAAGAACCTTTATAAATATTTGTATTTTTATAATCTTAGCAGCATCTTACAATCTAATAAACGGAGTAACAGGACAATTTAGCCTAGAGCCGAATGGCTTCGTTGCTGTTGGTGCTTATGTTAGTGCTTTATTACTATTAGATGTTGAAGCTAAAGAAGATCAATTTAGCTTACTAGACCCACATCCATTTATTTTGGCTTTTCATAGTGATAATTTTATAATAGCACTTTTAGCAGGTGGTTTTAGTGCTTTAGCTTTATCGTTAATTCTTAGCTTTGCGGTGTTTCGTGTAAGGGGAGATTATTTAGCTATTGTAACTTTAGGATTTGGAATAATAATAAAGCTTATTGCACTTAATTTTGCAGCATTTACAAACGGAGTTCAAGGCTTAAACGAAATCCCAAAACCTGATAATTTCTTATATATTGTTGGAAGCATTACCATAATTAGCATTATTTTGATTTTAAATATAATTTATTCAAAATACGGAAGAGCTATGAAAGCAGTAAGAGATGATGAAGACGCAGCTTTTGCTATGGGTATTAATACTTTTAGAATAAAGACTTTAGCTTTTGGCACGAGTGCATTTTTAGAAGGAATTGCAGGTGGGCTTTTAGCTTGTTATATTACTAGCGTTACACCTGAGCAATTTGACTTTTTATTCACATTTCAATTATTAATAATAATTGTTTTAGGTGGTTTAGGTAGCACAACGGGTGCAATTATCGGAGCTATTTTAGTAATCGGTGGAAGTGAATGGCTAAGATTTTTAGATGAGCCTATGAATATATTTGGATACCAAACACAAGGCTTACCAGGTCTTAGAATGCTTGTATTTTCTATCGCATTAATTCTTGTAATGCTATTTGCAAGGCGTGGTATTTTTGGCGATAAAGAGCTAAGCGATATTATTTTTAAAAGGTTTAAAAAATGATTTTAGAGCTTAAAAATATAGATAAGAATTTCGGTGGAGTAAAAGCTATAAATAATGCTAATTTAAGCGTAAAAAAAGGCGAAGTTTTTGGACTTATTGGACCAAATGGAGCCGGAAAAACCACATTATTTAATATAATTTCAGGAGCTTATAAGCCAAGTGCTGGAGAAATTATTTTTGATGGTAAAGACATTACTAAATTAAATCAATTACAAATTACTAGATTAGGGGTTGCTAGAACTTTTCAAAATATTAGATTATTTTCTTCTATGAGTGTTTTAGAAAATGTATTGATAGGCTTAAATCAAAGTATAAATTATAATATTTTTGAAGCTTTTTTACATTTTGCAAGATACAAAAAAGAAGAAAAAAGAGCAAAAGAAGAAGCATATCACATTTTAGATGAGCTTAAAATCTCTCATCTAGCAAATGCAAAATCAACAGAATTAAGCTATGGAGAGCAAAGAAAGCTTGAGATTGCAAGAGCACTAGCTCTAAAGCCAAAATTATTATTATTAGATGAGCCTGCTGCTGGAATGAATGGGGCTGAGAGCATTGAGCTTGCAGAGATAATTTGTAAGCTAAAGCAAGAGCTTAGTATAGTATTAATTGAGCATGATATGAAGTTTGTAAATAGTTTGTGCGATAGAGTTTTAGTGCTTGATTATGGCAAGAGTATTTTTCTAGGAAAGCCAAGTGATGCTGTGCAAGATAGTGAAGTTATAAAAGCTTATTTAGGAGATTTTTAATGCTAAGGGTAAAAAATTTAAGCGTTCATTACGGACTTATTAAAGCTGTTGATGATATAAGTTTTCATATTAATTCAGGCGAAATTGTAAGTATAGTAGGAAGCAATGGAGCAGGTAAAACAAGCACTTTAAATGCGATTTTAAACATTCCAAAAAGAAGTGGAGAAATCAATTTCTTAGGCTATGAAATAGAGCGACATAAAACCCACACTCTAGTTCAAAAAGGCATAAGTTTAGTTCCTGAAGGAAGAAAAATCTTCGCAAATCTTAGCATAGAAGATAATCTTAAAATGGGTGCATTTTATAATGCGGATAATTACGAGCATTTAAAAGAGCAAATGTATAGATTATTCCCACGCCTAAAGCAAAAAAATAACACTCTAGCAAGAAATCTAAGCGGTGGAGAAGCCCAAATGCTAGCAATCTCAAGAGCTTTAATGGGAGAGCCAAAACTACTTATGCTAGATGAGCCAAGCTTAGGACTTGCGCCTAAGATAGTTGGAGAAGTTTTTGAGATAATTAAGGTTTTAAAAAACGAAGGAATTACTATTTTATTAGTAGAACAAAACGCTAAACAAGCTTTAAAAATAAGCGATAGAGCTTATGTGCTAGAGCATGGAAAAATCGTTCTTGAAGGCAAGGGCGAAGAACTAGCAGAAAATAATGAAATTCGCAAAAAATACTTAGGTATTTAAAGCTTTTTTAAAAATCAAATTCCTATTTCAAATTCCACGATTTTTTCAAAGAATTTGAAATAGGAATTAGGCTTGATTTTGATAAGTATTTAAAAATCATATTTAGTTTAAAATTAAAATTACTAAATAAGAATTTGAATTAGGAATTAAAATGAAAGATAGCGTTATAACTGCACTTAATATGGATTTAAAATCAAAAATAAGTTCTACAACCCATATTCTATCAAGTATGAATATCACAATTTTATGTATTTTGTCATTTTTCGTTTTAAAATGTTTTGGAGTTTTTATTCGCTTTATTTTAGCTAAATACACTATTTTTACATTTAATAATGACCCATTTTTTAATCTTGCTAGCAATGTTTATCCTTATTTGTATTTATATTTAGCCTTTGTGATTAATTTGTTTTTAATAATAACTAATATTCAACGATTAAACGCTGTTATCGCTAATAAATATTTAAGGTTTTTTGTGATTTTTGGATTTATTATTTTTGATATTTGTAGCTTTATTTTGTTTTTTATTTCAACTTTTGTTTTAAATATAATTTTTATGCTAATTTTATCATGTTTTAAGGATAAAAACATAAGTGAAATAAAAGCTTCAAGCTCATTTGCAAACGCATTTATTTTTGATTTTAATGCTAAAAGCAAACCTATATTTTTTATATTTTTCAATCTTTTTGCGATTTTGCTTATTTTAATAACTTTTATTGCAAGAGAATATATTTTGATTCTTTCTATCACAACTTCGCTTTTGTTTTTGATGTTTGTACTTTTTACTCCGTTTTTGTATTGTGAGATTTTTTATATTTTTAATGATTTTTCTAAGCTAAATAAGAGATTTTTTAGATTTGTTTTTGTTATTTCAATTCTAACTTATTATATTAGTTTTATTACCCTTGATAGGATTGGATTATTTTATAATATTGTTAATACAATAGCTTTTTTTAGTTTTTTATTTTTATATTTTATAGCTTGCATTTATGTGATTATTGCTCTTTATTGTAAAAAATATAATTATTAGCTTGGAATTTGAATTAGGATATTAGTTTTCCTAATTTATCGCTAAATTAGGAAAATTTATTAATTAGATAGTATCTCCATTAAAGATTGAGTTTTTAACCACTACATAATCAACTTTTCTAATATCACGAAGCTCTTTACCGCCTGCATAAGAAATTGAGCTTTGTAAATCTTCTCTCATTTCGTTTAAGGTATCAAAGATATTTCCTCTAAATGGAACATACATTTTTTTACCTTCTACATTTTTACGCTCACCTTTTTGAAACTCACTTGCTGAGCCATAGTATTCTTTCATCTTTTTGCCATCAATTTCAATAGTTTTTCCAGGGCTTTGCTCGTGTCCGCTAAATAGTGAGCCTATCATTACAAAAGTAGCTCCAAAGCGAATTGATTTTGCGATATCTCCGTGATTTCTTATGCCACCATCTGCAATTATTGGCTTTTTAGCACTTTTAGCACACCAGCGTAGAGCTGCTAATTGCCAACCACCTGTTCCAAAACCGGTTTTAAGTTTAGTAATACATACTTTACCAGGTCCTATACCAACCTTAGTTGCATCAGCTCCAGCGTTTTCTAAATCTCTTACAGCTTCAGGAGTTCCAACATTTCCTGCTATTACGAAACTTGTTTTTAAGTTTGCTTTAATGTATTTAATCATTTTAATTACATTATCGCTATGTCCGTGAGCAATATCAATAGTAATGTATTCAGGATAAAGCTCATTAGCTTTTAATTCATCTATAAATTCATATTCTTTTTGAGTAATTCCAACAGAAATTGATGCGAAAAGCCCCATTTCTTGCATTTTTCTTACAAAATCTAACCTTTTTTCAGGCTCAAATCTATGCATAATATAAAAATAATCACTTCTAGCAAATGAAATCGCTAATTCTTCATCAATGATTGTTTGCATATTTGCAGGAACTACTGGTAGTTTAAATGTTCTATTTCCAAGCTTTACGCTAGTATCGCATTCGCTTCTTGAGTTGATTATACATTTTGCAGGGATTAACTGCACGTCTTCGTAATCAAAAACTAATAAATTGTTTAGCATATTACACTCCTTAAAATTAAAGACTTGATTGTAGCTTATAAATAATTAATAAAAACTTGATTTTAAAAGTTAAAATATTTTATGGAATTTAAATCCGGAATTTCACCGGAAAATTATTTTTTCGCAATAGCTTCTATTTCTATTTTTGAACCCTTTGGTAAAGCTGCTACGGCAAATGCACTTCTAGCTGGGAAAGGCTCTTTAAAAAACTCAGCATAAGCTTCATTAACTGCTGCAAAGTCATTTATATCAGCTAGTAAAACCGTCGTTTTAATAACATTATTCATATCCAAACCTTGCTCGTTTAAGATAGCTTTAATGTTTCTTAGACTTTGTCTTGTAAGTTCTTTAATATCGCCTTTTGCGAAATCTCCTGTCGCTGGGTCTATTGGTAATTGACCGCTTACAAACACTAAATCGTTTGATACTCCACATACACTATAAGGACCTATCGCCTTTGGATAATTCATTTTTTCTCCTTTTTTTAAAAAAAATTTTGCAAAATAGTAACAAAAAATTATTAATTTAGAAAAAATAATAAAAAAAAACTATTTTTTACAAAAATTTTATTAATTTTATCTAATTTTAAGAAAATTTTATTAAATTTACTTTTAAAATAATAATTTTATTTAAAGGAGTGAAAATGTTCAGCATTTTTTTTGCGTTTGTAGCAATCGCTTTGCTGGTATTTATGCTTTCTAAAAAGATAAATGCCCATATGGCTTTGCTACTTAGTGGTTTGTTTTTACTATTGATTGCAACTATGCATAATAGTGAAGCAATTTTTAGCAGCAAAGTTTTAGATGCTAAAGGGAGCTTAAATTTTTGGCTCTTCAATCTTTTTGAAGTATTTAACAAAAACTTATCTTCTACTCTTAGTGGTCTTGGACTTACGCTTATGTGTATTGCTGGTTTTAGTGCTTATATGGAGCATGTTGGAGCAAGCTATGCTTTATTTAAAGTTTTTGAAAAGCCGCTTAGTATGGTTAAATCTCCGTATATGCTTTTAATAGTTTCTTATTTTGTTACGCAATTTTTAGTAATTTTTATACCATCTCATGCTGGTCTTGGACTTTTACTCATGGTTACTATGTATCCGATTTTAGTTAGAACTGGAGTTTCAAAATTATCAGCTTTAACAGTTATTGGAACTTGCCAATATATTGACCATGGGCCTGGAAGTGGTAATGTTATTTTAGCTGCAAAAACAGCAGGGGTTGATCCAGCTACATATTTTGTTCATCACCAATTACCTACAACAATACCTATTATAATAGCTGTTGCAATTGCGATTTATTTTACTTCTAAGTATTTTGATAAAAAGGATAATTTTATCTTTAATAAAGAAGAAATAGAAAAAGAATTAAGTGAAGGTAATGAAAATAAAACTAAATTTCCTCCAAAAATTTATGCAATATTACCAATTATTCCATTAGTATTAATACTAGGTTTTTCAAAAGTTGTTGGTAGTAATATTAAAATGAATGTCCCTGTTGCAATGATGATTTCAACTTTTGCAGCAATTATTTTTGAGATGATTAGATATAGAAGTGTTGTAGAAACCTTAAATTCAATTATGATATTTTTTAAGGGCATGGGTCATTTATTTGTAATAACAGTTAGTCTTATAGTGTGCGGTCAAGTTTTTGCTGCTGGGCTTTTATCAATAGGATTTGTTGATACTTTAATAAATCTTGCAAAGGATGCAGGTTTTGGCGTATTAGCAATTATTATTTTTGTGTCAATTTTGCTTTCTGTATCAGCGTTTTTAATGGGTTCAGGAAACGCAGCATTCTTTAGTTTTGCGCCACTTATTCCAAATATAGCAAAATCATTTAATGTTGAAACTATCATGATGATAGCACCTATTCAAATTATGACAGGTTTTGGAAGATGCGTAAGCCCAATCGCTCCTGCTATTTTAGCAATTGCAGGAATTGCAAAAGTTAGTCCTTTTGCTGTTGTTAAAAGAACTGCAATACCTATGATAATTGCTGGTATTGTTAATATTATTTGCACTTGTATTTATATTTAAAAAAAGGAGATAAACATGAAGAATAAAACAAAGTTAATTCATTTAGGTCGTGGTAAAGATTTACCTGTAAAAGCAGTAAATCCTAGTGTTATGAGAGCATCAACTATACTTTTTAAAGACCATAAAACTTGGCAAGAATATCGTGAGCTTAGAAAAACGCAAAGAGTTTTAAGCTATGGTGCAAGAGGAACTGAAACAAATTTTGAGCTAGAAAAATTACTTTGCGAGCTTGAGGGAGGTTTTAGAGCCCAACTTTTCCCAACAGGTCTTGCAGCACTAGCTATGGTTTTATTAAATTACGCTAGTTCAGGAGCACATTTTCTAATAACTGATGGAATTTATGGACCTGTTAGAACAATTTGTGATTTGTTTTTAAATAAAATTGGTGTAGAAATTGAGTTTTTAAAAGCTGATGCTAGCGATGTTGAAAGTAAAATCAAGCCAAATACAAAGCTTATTTTATGCGAAAGCCCTGGTTCTATTATGTATGAAATTATAGATGTTCCAAAGTTATGCGAAATAGCTCATAAACATAATATTCCTGTTGCGATTGATAGCACATATTCAAGTGCTTATTTATCAAATCCTATAAAGCTTGGGGTTGATATTTGTGTGATTGCAGCTACTAAGTATTTAAGCGGACACTCTGATGTTGTTATGGGTTGTGTTATTGTAAATGAAAAAGAGTGGAAAAATTTTAATGAGCTACCAGAAGCACTAGGACTTACTACAAGCCCTGATGATTGTTATTTAGTTCTTAGAGGTATGAGAACTCTTGGTATAAGATTAAAGACCCATGAGGAGAATACAGATAAAGTTGTTGAATTTTTAAAGACAAGAAAAGAAATTAAAACAATTTTTTATCCAAAATTACCAACTCATCCAAACCATGAGATATTTAAAAGAGATTTCATAGGAACAAATGGTATGGTAACGATAGAATTTGAATCAGAAATTAGCAAAGACCAAGCTATTAAATTTGTAGATGATTTAGAGTATTTTTCAATAGGCGCTAGTTGGGGCGGTTATGAAAGTCTTGCGACTGTTACAATGCCACCAAGAACAGCTACTAAAGTTGATAGTAATAGGGTTTTTGTGAGATTTCATATAGGTTTAGAAGATGTTAGTGATTTGATAGCTGATTTAGAGCAAGCATTTAATAAAATTAAATAAAAGGAGAAATTATGACAGGTATTAGTGTATTTGATATGAGATTGTTAGGTGATTCTTGGAGCACAAAAGCTATGCGTGATATTTTTTGTGAAGAAAATAGAATTCAAAAATGGCTTGATGTTGAAGCAGCACTTGCTAAAGCTCAAGCAAAACTTGGAATTATCCCAGAAGCTGCAGCTATAGAGATAGCTAAAAAATCTTTTTATAAATATATGGATATGGATTTTATATTTAATGAATATAAAAAGACAAAGCATCCATTAGTTCCAACTGTAAGGGGTTTGGAAAAAGCGTGCGAGAATGGATATGGAGAGTTTGTTCATTTTGGAGTAACTACTCAAGATATTATGGATACAGGATTTATATTACAATTTAAAGAAGCTATGAAACTTGTAAAAGATGATTTAAAAACTATAGCAAAATCTTTAAAAAATCTTGCACTAGAGCATAAAAATACAGCTATGATGGGAAGAACTTTAGCACTTCAAGCATTGCCTATTACTTTTGGTCATAAAGTTGCTATTTGGCTTGATGAGCTTAATAGACATTATGAAAGAATACTTGAATGCGAAGAAAGACTTTATGTAGGACTTATAGTTGGTGCTGTTGGAACAAAAGCAAGTCTAAGCGATAAGCATAATGAAGTAGAAAAATTAACACTTGAGAGTTTAGGGTTAAAAGTTCCTTATATTTCTTGGCAACCAGCAAGAGATAGGTTAATTGAGCTTGGATATGTGTTAGCAAACATAAATGCGACATTTAATAAAATAGCTCATCAGATTTTAATCTTATCTCATAATGAAGTAAATGAAGTTGCTGAACCATTTGGTAAAGGTCAAGTAGGAAGCTCTACAATGCCACATAAAAGAAATCCTGCGATAAGCGAAAATGCTGTAACTGTTAGTAATACATTAAAAGCAAATATTGCAATCTTAAGTGATATTGAAAGACACGAGCATGAAAGAGATGGTCAGGTTTGGAAAATGGAATGGAAACTAATCCCTGAAATCTTTTTAATGCTTTCTTGCGTGCTTGATAATATGAAAACAGCTTTAGGCGGATTAGAAGTGAAAAAAGATTCAATGCTAAATAATCTTAATACATTAAAAGGTTTTGTTTTAGCAGAAAGAGTTATGTTTGCATTAAGTGAACATTTTGGAAAACAACATGCCCATGAGATTGTGTATGAAAATGCAATGCAAGGAATTGAAAACAACAAAACATTTAAAGAAGTTTTATTAGCAGATAGTAGAGTAAGAGAAGTTTTAGATGAAAAAGCGATAGATACCTTATTAGATGCTACAACTTATGTTGGATATGCACCAAAATTAGTTGATGAGTTTTTAGAAAAAATTAAAAACGCAGAGATATTAAAGGATTAAATATGCTTTATAGTGAAAAGTTAGCTGATTTTATAGTAAATACAAGTTATGAAGATATACCAGCTGATGTTAAAACTAGAGCAAAAGAACTAATGCTTGATACCATAGGGGTTGCTCTTGCAGGTAGCAAAAACGATGCAATTTTAAAAGTTATAAAAGCATTCAAAAGTGAAAATGGTAATGTAAGTATTTGGGGTAGCGATTTTAAAGCTACCCCACTTGATGCAGCTATGATAAATGCTATGAGTTCTCATGTGCTTGATTTTGATGATACTTTAACAGAAGCTATACTTCATGCAAGTGCGATTTTAACCCCGCTTTGTCTTAGTTATGGATTTTCTAAAACAAATGATGGTAAAAAAATATTAAAAGCTTTTATTATGGGTTGGGAAGTCGCTGGAAGAATTGGCGTTGCTAGTAATGGAACTTTTCATAAAAATGGTTTTCATACAAGCGCTATTGCTGGTGTATTTGGAGCAAGTGCAGCAGCTTGTGTTATAAATGATTTAAGTGTTTCGCAAACAATTAATGCTTTAGGTTTTGCCGCTAGTTTTGCAGGTGGAATAAATGAGTTTTTAAGCAATGGGAGTAATTCTAAGATACTTCATATAGCTAGTGCGGTTTTAAATGGAATTAGAGCTTGTGATTATGCTAAAGCTGGTCTTTTTGGTCCTGTTAGTATTTTTGAAGGTCGTGATAATATCTTTAGAGCATTTGGTATAGAATCTGAATGTGATAAAATAAGACTTGATAAAAATTTAGGAAAAGATTATATGGTTAAAGAAGTATCAATTAAGCCATATCCAAGTTGTCATTTTGCTCATGGGCTTATTGATTGTGCCAAAGAGCTTAGAAATGATGGAATAAAGCCTGATGATATAAAAGAGATTTTATGCTATGTTGATGCTGTGCCAATTACTTTTATATGTGATCCTATAGAAAAAAAGCATAATCCTAAAACTGATTATGAAGCAAAATTTTCATTTGCATATCTAATAAGCTATATGTTTATAGATGGCAAGATAAATCTTAGTTCGTATGATGATTTAAAACGCAGCGAGATTGTAAATTTTGCCAAAAAAATAAAGTATGAAAAATATGTTTCAGTTGGATTTCCAAAGTATTTTTGCGGAAAATTAAAAGCAACCCTTAATAATGGAAGCACTATTATTAAAGAAGTAAAAATTAATAAAGGCAATCCAGATAACGCATTAAGTTTAGATGAGTTGCTTGAAAAATTTAATGCAAACATTAACAATAAACATCTTTCAGAAAAGATTAAAAAACAAGTCTTAAATTTAGAAAATATAAAAAGTTTTGAATAAATTAAAATTTATCGTTTTTAGATTATAATAATTTAAAAACGATAAAGGTTAAATATGTTTGTTAATAGAGAAAAACATTTAAAAACTTTAAACGATGAATTTAATAGGAGTGGTTTTACTTTTACAATTCTTTATGGTAGGCGTAGGGTTGGAAAAACAAGGCTTATAAAAGAATACATAAAGGATAAAAAAGCTTTTTATTTTTTATCAAGTCTTGAAAATATTAATATTACAATTAATAGAATGAAAAATGAATTAGCTAATTTTTATAATGATGATTTATTAAAACAAATTCAAATAAATGATATTAAAACTTTATTTTTATACATAGCCAACAAAATAAATGAAAAAATAGTAATAGTAATTGATGAATTTCAATATCTTGCAAAGATTGATAATTCTATACCATCGCAATTTCAGTATATTTGTGATGAAATTTTTAAAAACAAAAATATTCACTTAATTTTATGTGGTTCAATTATATCTATGATGTATGAATATACATTGTCATATAATTCTCCTTTATATGGCAGAAGAACAAGTGCTATTAAACTTGAATCTATAGAATTTAAATACCTTAAAGATTTTTTTCCAAATAAAACTAAAAATGAACTTATAGAAATATATAGTGTTTTTTATAGTATTCCAAAATATCTTGAACTTATAAATGATAAGGGGGATATTTATGAAAACATAAAAGCAAATATTCTAAATCCAAATTCTTATTTATATAATGAGGCTAGTTTTGTATTGCAAAACGAAATAAATGAACCAATTACTTATTTTTCAATTTTAAAAATTATTGCAAGTGGAGAACATAAAATTAGAAATATTGCTAGTAAATTAGGCAAAAACCCAAACAATATAACATCTTTTATAGATAAATTAATTGAGCTTGATATTATTTATAAAATTAATCCTATAACTGAAAAAAATCCAGAAAAATCAAAAAAAAGCTTATATTTTATAAAAGATAATTTTTTAAGATTTTATTTTGCTTATGTTTTGCCTCATAAATCTCAATTAGAACTTGATAATACAGATTATGTAATTAATATAATTAAGACAAATTTTGCTGAATTTGTAAGTAAAGTTTATGAAGATTTAGCTATTAATTATCTTTTAAATACATATAAAGAACTTTTAAAATGTGGTAGATGGTGGGATAAGGATACTGAAATTGATGCTATTGGAGTTGCAAAAGATTATTTAATAGTTGCTGAATGCAAATATAAAAATAAAGCAGTAGGAATTAATGTTTTAGAAGATTTAAAAACAAAGGCTAAAAAAATAGATAGCAATTTACCTATTAAAAAATATATTTTATTTAGCAAAAGTGGTTTTACAAATGATTTGAAGGCACTTGCTAGTAATGAAATAATTTTAATTGACTTGTTATAAATTTCGTATGTTTAACATACGAAATTTATTATTTATAGATTATATAAATTAGGTTTTCTTTGAGATATGCAAGGTAAAACTTTTCTAACTTCATCAATCTTATCAAAGCAAATCTCAAATACTTGAAGACCTTCATCAACGCCAAGTTTCATCTCTTCAAGTCCAAGTGGATTTATTAAAGCCGAGCGACCTGTGTAGATGTTACCTGTTTGATTACTTGCACAAAGATAAACGGTGTTTTCTAAAGCCCTTGTTTTGGTAAATAACATAAAATGCTCATCTTTATATTTACCATCAACCCAAGCAGTAGGAACAAGTATAAGCCTTGCACCATCAAGTGCTAAAGTTCTAGCGATTTCAGGAAAACGAAGTTCATAGCATACCATTATCCCCATTTTGCCCCATCTTGTATCAAAAGCTTTGATTTTTTCATTGCTAGCATTTATATCTTTGCTTTCATCATAACTAAATGCATCATAAAGATGAGTTTTTGAGTATTTGTAAATGATTTTTCCACAATCAGCAAAAATTACGCTGTTTTTTGTTTTATCATTATCTTTTTCATAAAACCCAAAAACAACCGCAATATCTAGCTCTTTGCTTTTATTTATAATTTCTATTACAAATTCTTCGTTTATATCTTGAGCGATAGTATTAAAATTTATTCCTTCGTTGCTAGGTATAAAGGCTTGTGATGTTTCTGGAAACATCACAAGTTCAGCACCCAAACGCTTTGATTCTTGCATAAAATTAGTTATTTTTTCAAGGTTAATTTTATAATCTCTATCGGTTTTTATTTGAGCTAAAGCGATTTTTAATTTATTCATTATAAACCCTCAAAATACTTTCCAGCACCTAAAATCTCGCTTAGTGGAATACCTTTATCTATTTTTGCTTTTGTTTCAATTTCTCCAATTTGAACATTGATTGCTCTTTTGCCAAGCTCTTCAACATTGTCATTATCTGGATTTAAAACTAGTATTCCATCATCATCAGCTACTATTAAATCTCCAGGGTTAATAACCACATTATCAATAGCAACAGGAACATTGATTGAGCCTTCAATTCCTTTAATTCTAGTTGTTAAAGCACTAACATTTTTAAACCATACATTAACACCAAGATTTTTAATAGCATTTAAGTCTGTTACGCAACCATCGATGATTACCCCACCAACTTTTTTATGTCTTGCCATATAGCAAACCAATTCTCCAAAAGGTGCTCTTTCATAATCTTTGTTTGTATCAATTACTACAATATCACCTTCATTTACAATATCAAATACCTTATGAACAGCAGTAGAATCAAGGTGTGGTATTCTAACGGTTACTGCAGTGCCTACTAGTTTTTTTCCACTATGAAGTGGCTTTAAACTTCTAATAAAACCAAAATCTTGCATATGCCCTATAGTTGAAGGGCAAACCTCTTTATAAAGATTGATGATTTCAGTTGAAACCTTACTAACTCTTTTGTTTAAAATAAACATATTTTCTCCTTTTATTAAAGTTAATTTTCTTGTGTTAAAGCATTGTCGGGTTTTACAAATAAATAAGCTATCATAGCAAGTGTTACAGGAATTATATTAAATAGTATTGCTATATTCCATCCGTATTTTTGTGCCATCCAACCAACCAAAATAGGTGAAAACGCTGAACCTACATTTCCCCATAAATTCATCCAAGAACTAACAGCTGCTGCTTGACTTCTACCTTTATCGGCTGCAACAGCCCAAGATACAACAACAGGAAGTCCTAAAAATCCAAAACCAAGGCTTAAAAATAAAATACTAAGCATTGTGTTTTCAACATATACAACTAAAAATAAACATATATCAAATATTAAAAATCCAGCAACTGCTAAATAAGTTCTAGCTTTTTTAAAGCTGTTTGAGATTTTTAAAATCTTATCGCTGATACCACCGCCAAGTGCAACAAATATACAAATAGCAAGCCAAGGAGCTCCAGCATAAAATCCCATAGCTTTTAAATCAAGACCCTTAGCCTCAAGTAAAAATGTAGGAAGCCAAGTCATAAACATACCTGTCATATAAACACAAAAAAAGTATGCAATTCCTAAAGCGTAAAATTCTTTATTTTTTAAAAATACTTTCCATGGAGTTTTTTTAATATTATCTACAAATCTTTCACTTTGTATGTATGCAAGCTCTTCTTTACTAATAAATTTATTATCTTCTGGCTTTGATGAGCTTATAAACCAATAAACAATAGCTATTAAAATCCCAATCACACCAAATACATAAAAAACACTATGCCAACCATAATTTTGCACTAGCCATACAGAGATAAATGGAGCGATTACTGGTCCAAAATACGAACCTGCTAGTAAAAATGAAGCAGCTCTTGCTTTTTCTTTTCTACCAAACCAGTTATTATTAAATGCTGCATTACTTGGATATATAGGAGCTTCTCCTAAACCAAATAAAAATCTAACCACTAAAAGCAACATAAAAGTTCCTGCAAGTGGTGTTAAAATCGTGAAAATAGACCATAAAATCAATGCAAAAATTGTCATAAATTTGTTGCCAAATTTTTGAATTAAAATACCACTTGGAATTTGAGCTGCTGCATAGGCTATAAAAAATGCAGAGTTTAGCAAGCCAAACTGAGTTTTATCAATACTAAATTCTTCCATCATAAAGCTAGCAACAACGGAAATGTTCGCTCTATCCATATAGGCAATTAAACCTATTAGGAAAAACACACAAGCTATAAGCCACCTAAATCTCATAAAATCTCCTTTCATTGAAAACTTAAACTATTGTATATAAATAATAAAAAATTTTTATTATTTTTTATAAAATTAATAAAATTTTGTTACTTTTAGTAATAAAACTTAGTAATTTTGATAATTTTCAAAAATTTTATTAAAAAAAATCAAAAATTTTATTATTTTAAGAAATTTTTAAAGTTGGGGGGGGTATAATCATTAGATGATATTTTAAAAAAGGAGAAAAGATGAGCAATTTTGCTTTAATTTCGGTATTAATAGCTTCTATTGTTCTTGTTGTGTTTTGTATTGCAAAGCTTAAAATTCACGCATTTTTATCTTTAAGCTTAGCAAGTATTTTTGTTGCACTTGTTACAGGTGTGGATTTGACAAAAATCGGCTCTATTATAGAAAATGGAGTAGGTGGCACGCTAGGATTTTTAGCAGTAATTATTGGTTGTGGAAGTATTTTAGGAAAAATGCTAGAAGTTAGTGGTGGAGCTCAAAAAATAGCTTTATCATTACTAAATCTACTTGGCAAAAAAAGAGCCGATGTTGTTATGATGTTGGTTGGATTTATTGCAGGTATTCCTGTGTTTGTTGAAGTTGGATTTGTTTTATTAGTTCCTTTAGTATTAGTTGTTGCTAAAGAAATAGGTGTTAGTAGAATAAAAATAGGTATAGCATTAGCAACTTCACTTATGGCAGTTCATTGTATGGTTCCACCACACCCAGCAGCTACTAGCATTGTTGCTACTTTAGGTGCTGATATAGGTCAAGTTATTTGGATGAGTATTGTTGTTGGTATGATTTGCGCTTTCATTGGTGGCGTAATTTTCTTAAAGTTTTTTGATTTTTCAAAAGATGATGAGAGCGTAGCGCTTAATGAAGAAGTAATAACTCCAAAATCTATGCCAAGCACAGCAATTACATATTTTACTATTCTTTTACCTTTGGTTTTAATGTTACTTAAGACTTTAGTATTTAAGGATAGTGCAGTATTTGCATTCATCGGAAATCCTATCGTTGCATTATTAATAAGCGTATTTGTAGCTTACTATACTTTAGGTTTAAAACAAGGTTATTCTATGCAAAATCTAATGGATTTTAGTGGAGATTCATTTACTCAAATTGCTTCAATTTTATTAATCATCGGTGCAGGCGGGGCGTTTAATGAGATATTAATCGCATCAGGAATTGGCGAAGCATTAAAGCAAGTTTTAGGAAGTTTAAGCTTAAATCCTGTATTTTTAGCATGGTTAATTGCTATTATTTTACATGCTAGTGTTGGAAGTGCAACGGTTGCTATGATTAGTGCAGCAGGAATTGTTCTACAAATGGATAGCAATGTTAGCAAAGAAGTTTTATGCCTTGCAATAGGAAGTGGTGCGATAGGTTGTACTATTGTAACAGACAGCTTATTTTGGCTAGTAAAAGAAAGCTTAGGAATGAGTGTAAAAGCTATGTTTAAATATTTTACAAGTGCGACTTTAGTAGCAAGTGTAAGTGGTTTAATTTTAAGCTATGTTTTATCAATAATTTTATAAGGAGTTAAAATGTTAATTGAAAATCTAAAAGCAATGAAAGAAACAAGTTGGGTTAATCCTAATCTTAGTAATGATGTTTTAGGCGAATTAAATAAAGGTGCAATCAAGCTTGATAGAGTTGAAGATGCAAGAGCAAGACTTAATCGCTTTGCACCTTTACTTAAGATAATTTTCCCAGCTACAAGTAAAACAAATGGAATTATAGAAAGTCCATTAGCTTGCATAAATAATTATAAAAAAGAGCTTGAGAAATTAAGTGGTGCTAGTATTAATGGTGATGTATATGTAAAACTTGATTCACATTTACCTATTTCAGGCTCAATCAAAGCTCGTGGTGGAATATATGAAGTATTAAAACATGCAGAAGATTTATTAATAGAAAATAATATGCTTAGTATTAATGATGATTATTCAAAACTAGCTGATCCAAAATATAAAGAGTTTTTAAGCAAATACAAAATCGCAGTAGGCTCAACAGGTAACCTTGGTCTTTCAATAGGAATTATGAGTGCAAAACTAGGCTTTAAAGTAGAAGTTCATATGAGCGATTGTGCTAAAGAATGGAAGAAAAAAATGTTAAGAGAGCATGGTTGCAATGTAATTACTTATGAGAGCGATTATGGCGTTGCAGTTGAGCAAGGAAGAAAGAGTGCTGAGAGTGATCCGTATTGCTATTTTATAGATGATGAAAATTCACATAACTTATTCTTAGGTTATAGTGTTGCTGCAAAAAGATTAAAAGGACAATTACAAGCACTAGACATTACTATTAGTAAAGATAGACCACTTTATGTTTATCTTCCTTGCGGTGTTGGTGGTGGCCCTGGTGGGGTTGCTTATGGTCTTAAGGCTGAGTTTGGCGAGAATGTAAAATGCTTTTTTGCAGAGCCTACACATAGCCCTTGCATGATACTTGGACTTGCTACTGGAAAACATAATGATATAAGTGTTGCAGATATCGGACTTGATAATATTACTGCTGCTGATGGACTTGCTGTTGGTCGTGCTAGTGGGCTTGTTGGAAAAGTTTTAGAGCGTGTAATTGATGGAAGCTTTACGGTAAGTGATGAGAATATGTATAGATATTTAAGCTTACTTGCAAGAAGTGAAGACATTAAGCTTGAGCCTTCAGCTTTAGCAGGTGTTAAAGGCTTATTAATCGCAAATGAGCTACATACAGAACACAAAAACGCAATCCATTTAATATGGGCAACAGGTGGAAGTATGGTGCCAGACGCTGAAATGGCTGAATTTATTAAAACAGGTGATGAGCTATTATAAAAGCCCTAGAAATAGGGCTTATTATTACTTTTAATAAGTATAATTTACAAAACATTTACCGAGGGCTTTATGAATCAACAAACAAGAAGTGAATATATAAAATTAGTGCATTTTTTAGCTCATGCTTTGGGCAAAGATTATGAAGTGGTTTTGCATGATATAAATGATGATGGTATGAGTATCGCAGAAATTGCAAATAACCATATAAGCGGAAGAAGTATCAATTCTCCTATAACAGGATTTGCACTTGAACTTGTAAATAAAAAGATTTATGAAGAAAGAGATTTTTTAAGCAATTATAAAGCAAGTGCAGGTGGCAAAAATATAAAAGGTAGCACTTTTTTTATCAAAGAAGGTAATAAATTAAGTGGAATGCTATGTATAAACTATGATAAAACTAGGATAGAAAACATAGCAGCACAGATTTTAGGCAATGATGCACCTATTGAAGAAGCAGCTTATGAAGAAGTATTAAGCCTTGATTTAAACGAGCTTATATTAGAGCTTACAGGACTTAGTGTAAATGAATTAAAAAATACTAATTTAAAGCCAAAACAAAGACAAGAAATAGTAGATAAAATTTATGAAAAAGGTATATTTAATATAAAAGGCTCAATTACAGAAATCGCTAATCTTTTAAACCTTTCAGAATCAAGCATTTATCGCTGTATTAACAAATCAAAGCAAAAATTTTAGTATTTAAATTCCTATTTCAAATTCCACAAAATTTTTAAAGAATTTGAAATAGGAAATTAAAAAAACAATTTCAAACTTTTTCATCAAATATAAAAACAAAATATATAAATCTACATTTAAATTAACTCATATTACTTTTAGTTTTTGCTTAGTTAAAGCAGTAGTTTGTAAAAAAATAAAATTTCAAATCCAAATTATTTTTAACCTTAAAATTATTTATTTAGCTTTATTAACTTTTCATTAATGGGGAGGGGTATTACAATAGCCTTCTATTAAATCAAAGGAGTTGCTATGGATAAAAAATCACAATGAAATCAAACTAATTTATTTAAAAACAAAAATCTAAAAAATCAATTTAAAAAGGAGAAAAAATGAAAAAATTATTAAACTTTAAAACATTGACAATGGTGCTTTTAACAGCTACAACACTTACTGCAACAGCAGCAACTACTGATGGTGTAAAAACAAACACTACAACCAAAGTAAGTAAAAAAGTAATTGATTATTCAAAAATGAACTACAATCAATTAGAAGAAGAATGTTCTAAATTTACAAGAGATGACGATAACCGTAACAGTAAAATAGAAATTTTAACATTATATCATTTAAAAACAGACGGAGATTATGACCTAATTTATAGACTCTCTAATGAGCTTATTGATGATATGATACCATTACAAAAAGAAATAAATGAACGTGTTGAAAAATATAAAGATAACGAAGAAGTTTATTATATGTATAAGAGATTAGCAGAAAAAATAAACAATAGAATAAGATATGTTAAAAATGGTATAAAAATTGCTGAAAAAAACCTTAAAGAAATAAAAATGAAAGAAATGTATTAAACCACTACAAAAGAGCTCACAACTAGAGCTCTTTTAATTAAAAACTTAAAAATATTATAAAACTTTAAACACCTTAAATTAAGTCTAATTCCTATTTCGTAATTCTTTTAATTTTTAGTATTGTTTATGGCTTCAGCTAATGATAATAATAGTAGGCTTTTTTCTAATTCTTTAAAATGCTGTGTATTTTCAATGGTTTTAAGACATTTTTCTAAAGCTATTTTATACTCGTTCATATCATAATTTTTAAGCTTACTTATGATATTTACTGCATGAATTAAAGATTTTTTAGAATTAATTGCTAAAAGCAAATTAGCATAATCAATATATCTTAATTCTTCTTCGCTAATAATTTTGCCATCTTTTAAAATACTTTCTTTAAATATGTTTATATTTTCATAATTTAAATTGCTAAGTTCTAAAGATTTTAATTCTTCGCAAATAATTTTAAAAATATCTTGTTTTGTCATATTTGTTTTAAATATTCTTTTATTCTTGCTTTACATTCGTTTGCGAGACTTTTTGGCTCAAGTATTTTAATATGCGGAATCCATTGAAATACTAATCTTATTAATTCATCTTCATAGCAAGTTTCGGTTTGAATTATAATCTTGTCTAAATGGCTTGAGATTATTCTTTGATTTTTTAATATTGCTCTTTTTAAAAAATATTCCTTTGCTACATAATCAAGCTCTAAAATAACTTCAGTAACATTGCTCGATATAAAACTGCTTGAATTGTTTTCAATCAGTTCTTTTGTGCTTTCATTTGGTGTGAATTCTTCGTTGCTTACTGATAGGCTTTTCATTTTATATAAAGTAAAGCTTTTAAGCTCTGCTCCTTCACAAGCTAGTAAATACCAAATATCTTGATGATTTACTAATTTATAAGGCATTAATATTCTTTCTTTTGCGTTGTAGTTGGTTTTAACTTTTAAATTATTTAAAATAGCCTTAGTTAATTCTTCATAAATTAAGCTAATATCATCAATTTCATTATGCTTAATGCTTTTGATAGGAAGTTCTTTTTGCTTGCATAAAGTATCCAAAAACTCATCGCTAATTCTAGTAGGAAGCATAGTAATATCAAATATTTTTATTAATTTTTTGATTTCTTCGTGATTGCTTTTGATATATGATTTATCTAAGGTATAATCTCCATTTCTTCTAGCAATTATCGGCAGTCTTGATAGTCTTTCGTTAATATCACGCTGAATTGTCTTAGCATTTACCCCAAACTCTGCTGCTAATTCGTGTTTATTTACAACTTCTTCATTATAAAGTCTTACTAAAATTTGAGCTATTCTAAAGGCTGGTTTTTGCATTTTCATCCTCGTTATTTCTTAATTGTCCGCACGCTGCACTAATATCAAGTCCTTTGCTTTGTCTAATGGTAGCGTTTTGTCCGTGTGCTTGTAAATAATCTCTAAAAGCAATTACCTTTTCTTCACTTGGGCGTTTATAAATACTTCCTTCGTGTGGGTTAAAATATATTAGATTAATTTTAGCCTTAATTCCGTGCAATAATTTCACTAAAGCTTTTGCATGGCTTAAATCATCATTAATTCCGCCTAAGCATAAATATTCAAATAATACTCTTTTTCTAGCATCAATAGGGAAATTTCTTACAGCATTTAAAACGCTTTCAATATTATAAGCCTTATTAATAGGCATTAATTCATCTCTTAAAGTATCATTTACAGCATGAAGTGATATTGCAAGTAATACTCCTAAGTTCATTTTGCCTAATTCTTCAATTTGTTTTGCAAGACCACTTGTAGAGATTGTTTGACGGCGTGGTGATATTGCTAAAGTATCATTATGTGAGAAAATCTTAACTGCTTTACTAACTGCTTTTAAGTTATCAAGTGGCTCTCCCATTCCCATGAAAACAATATTTATTCCTTGCTCATAAGGGATTTTTGCATATTTTTTAATAAATAAAACCTGAGCTACAATTTCAGCCGTGCTAAGATTTCTAATAAGCCCACTTTTACCAGTCAAGCAAAACGAACAGCCACTTTTGCACCCAACTTGACTGCTTATACAAATCGTATATTTTGCACTTTTTTTAATTCCGTTTTCTACACGCTCTTTTTTCATAGGAAGCAAAACGCTTTCTATTGTGTGATTATCATGTAAAGAAAATAAGAATTTTATACTACCATCAATGCTTGTTTGAGCGATTTTTAAGTTTAGTGGCATTATGTTAAATTCGCTTTTTAATTGCTCTCTTAGGGCTTTTGATAAGCTTGTAGCATCGCTAAAATCATCTATATATTTTTGATAAACAAATTTAGCTAATTCGTTATTTAGATATTTTGGAGATAGCCCATATTCTTCTGGTAAAAAATCTAGTAATTCTTTCATAAAAGCCCTTTATCTTCTAAGTAATTTTCTAATAATTCATTTGCTTTTTTTGTATTTTTTAAATACTCATCGTGTGCGAATTCATCGCAATAATTAGTAGCGATTAAAATTGCACTAGCTTTAATATTAAAATATTTTGCTGTGCTAAAAAAACTAAAGCATTCCATATTTTCACCAATTAAGCCGTATTTTTCGTGCATTTTTTTTGCATATTCATAATTTTTGCAAATAAAATTAGAAGAATTTAGATTAGGAATTTCATCAAATTTAAGTGGCGTATATGCTAAATCATCTAACGCACTAAGCTCAATATTACAGGCCTTATTAAATTCATAAATACTAAACAATTCTTTACTTTTATCATAAAGCCCCATCGAGCCAACGAAAATTAGTCTTTTTGGATTTTGCTTAAGTATTATTTCGCTAAGTTTTATAGAACAATTGCTTCCTATTCCAATAGGGCTAGCCCATTCAAAAGTCTCATTTAAACCTGCACTTACTATCATTTATCGCCTTTAATTTTATTAATAATACTATTTGCATCAAGCTTAAGACTTTGTAAAACTTCTTTTGTATTTCCATGAGTTATAAACTCATCTTCATATTCATAAGATATTAATTTTATATCAAGATTATTCTTAAGTATAAAGCTTGAAATTATAGACTGAAGACCGCCTATTTTTACGCTATCGCTAAATATATGCCATTCATTTGAGCTTTTTGATAGATTTAATAAAAATTCTTCATCAAGTGGCTTTGCAAATACCAAATCAATAACATTTGCATTAATTTCTTTGCTAACTTCTAAAGCCTTTGCAACGCCTTCTCCAAAACCTAAAAAGCTAATATTTGAATTAGTGTTTTTAATATAATGAGCTTTCAAGCTTGCTTCATAGCTTTCATCTAGACTAAATGCACCCCTTGGATAACGAATAGCTATGGGACCAACTTTACTTGTAGCGTATTCAAGCAATAGTTTAAAGCTTTTTGTATTAGTTGGAGCACAGATTTTGAAGTTTGGTATGCAAGAAAGATAAGAAATATCAAAAACTCCTTGATGAGTTTTACCATCATTTCCTACAATTCCTGCACGATCAAGTGCAAAAACCATATCAAGATTAAGTATAGCGCTATCATGGATTAAGCTATCGTATGCGCGTTGTAAAAAGGTTGAATAAATCGCTACAACAGGCACAAAACCACATTTACTCATAGCTGCCATTGAAGTAACTGCGTGAGCTTCAGCAATGCCTACATCATAAAATCTTTCTGGATATTTAGCAATTAATTTATCCATTCCTGTGCCACTTGGCATAGCTGCACTTAGCCCTACGATTTTTTCATTTTTACTTGCAAGCTCATCTAAAATATCACTAAAAATTGCTGTTGCACTAGCTTTATTAGAGCTGTTTAAACTCTTTCCTGTTTTAATATCAAAAGCACCAACCCCATGCCAATCGCCTTCATCATTTACTGAATACTCATAGCCATAGCCTTTGATTGTTTGAACATGCAATAATACAGGCTTTTTAAGACTTTTTGCAAGATTTAAAGCAGTGATTAAATCAGCAATATTATGCCCGTCAATTGGTCCAATGTATTCAAGCCCTAATTCTTCAAAGAACATTCCTGCAGGAGTTATTAATTTAAAGCCATCTTCAAATCTTTTAGCAGTATATTTCGCACCTTCAGGCAGGTATTCAAGCACAGCCTCAACGCCTTTTTTAAATTTTTGATAAATAGGACTTGATAGGCTTTGTGATAAAAATCTCGAAACTGCACCTATTGGCTTACTAATACTCATTTTATTATCATTCAAAATTATTATGCTAGGATATTTTCTATCCCCTAATTCATTTAAAGCTTCGTATGCTAAGCCACTTCCCATAGCGCCATCGCCAATAATTGCAATAGGAATTGCATCGCTTTTATTAAGTTTAAATGCCTTTGCAACCCCAGTTGCAAGTGAAATTGAAGTAGATGAATGTCCTGCTATAAAAAAGTCATATTCACTTTCATTTGGCTCTGTGTAGCCACTAATTCCGTTAAATTGCCTAAGATTATCAAGTTTTCTTCCTGTTAAAATCTTATGAGCGTAGCATTGATGAGATACATCAAAAATTAGTGGATTTTTTTTCACATCAAATAAATGATGAAGAGCAACGCTAAGCTCAACAACACCTAAATTAGATGATAAATGTCCGCCATTTATACTAACTTGCTTAATGATTTCAGCTCTAATTTCGCTACATAATTCTTTTAATTCATCTTCATTAAGGGTTTTGATACTATCTATTTTATTCTTCATCTAATATCATACTCCTTGCTTGTGCTAATCTTTCTTTTAAATTAATTTGAGTATTTAAAGTATCTGAATTAACAATCAAACAGCCTTTATTAATAGCATCATCTGCAATTATTTCAATCCTATTTGATGATAATTCTTGGTGTAAATAATCAAAATCTTTAGGATTTACACTTATTTTTATTTTAATACTCTTATCAATTCCTTGCATTATTGTATTTGCGTATGCAAGAGCAATTTTTGCTGAGCTTGATTCTAGTTCTTTATTAATTACTTCTTTTGCTATCAAATATGCAGCTTCATTTAAATCAGCTTTTGTTTTTTCACAAAAATCGCTTAATTCTTGACATTTATTCTCAAGTTTTTTAACACTAGCTGCAACATTTATGCTAAGCTCGTTTATTTTATCTTCGCTTTGAGATTTGCCTGCGTTTAAGCCTTCTTCATAAGCATTTTTTTTGGCTACTTCAATTTCGTTTAAAAGTCTTTTTTCAAATTCTTCTTCTTGCTTTTCAAGTTTCATTTGAAGTTTTACCACATTTGAGCTTAGCTCTTCCATTTTTTGTAGCATTTCCTCATTTATTGGATTTGGCGGAGGAGGCGGTGGTGGAGGAGGTGGGGGCGGTGGTGTCGGCTCTTCTTTTATTTGCTCAATTTCAACGCTTGGTGCTTCCTTTGTTTCTTCATTATCAAATGAGCTTAATATTTTAAACTTATAGTTTTGAACATGATGTTCTTTTGCTTTATTAGTAATAATAGTCTTCATTATTCTATCATCTCATCACTTTCGCCTAGTTGTATCACGCCACTTTCATTAAGCTTTTGAACAACTTCAACGATTTTTCTTTGTGCTTCTTCAACATCTTTTACCCTAACAGCTCCTAAAAAGCCCATTTCTTCATTAAAGCTTTCTGCAGCTCTTTGGCTCATATTAGATAAGAACATTCCTTTTAAATCTTCTGTGCTACCCTTTAAAGCAACCATTAAATCCTTCTTATCTGCAACTTTTAAAATCTCACGAATTGCAGTAGTTCCAAGCTTGGTAATATCATCAAAAGTAAACATCATATCTTTAATAGTAGTTGCAAGTTTTTCATCGGTTTGCTCTAAGTAAGCAATAGTTGATTTGCTTGACTTTTGACCTAAGCGATTAAGTACTTCAGCAACAGCTCTAGTTCCACCAACTTCAACTTTATAAGAAGTAAGAGATTGCAATTTACTCTCAAGCACGGTTGAAACTCTTTTAATAATGCTTGGGCTAATATCACCTAAAGTTGCAATTCTATGTATTACTTCACTTCTTAAATCATCTTCAAAAAATTCCAAAGTCTCAGCAGCTCTAGTTGGCTCCATATGTGCAATAATTAAAGCTATTGTTTGTGGATATTCATTTACGATAAAGTCTGCTAATTGCTGTGGTTTAATATTACTAAGATATGAAAAGGCTTGATTTCCATCTAAAGTCTTAGCTAGTTTTGATAAGATTTTTTCAGCTTCTTCAATACCATAAGTATTGTATAAAATCTCTTTTGCAAACTCTAAGCTTCCATTTTTAATATATTGATTTGTTTTAAGTAAGGTATGAAATTCTTCTAATACGGCAGTTGCAACAGCTCTATCAACGCTTCTTGCGTTTGCAATATGCTTAGTAATTTCTATAACCATTTCAGTATCTAGGTTAGAAAATATCAATGTGCTAGGCTCTTCTCCCATTTGGATTAAAAATATAGCAATTTTTTCTAAGATACTTAAATCATTATATAAAGCTTTTTGTTCGTTTGTAAGGTTTGCCATTACATATCCTTTTGAGATTGATTAAACTCAGCATCATTTTTAAGCAAGCTCTTAAATAGCATTGCAACTTCATCACTTTTTTCTGTGCTAATTGTTTTTAATTTTTCAAGCAAGATATCATATTGTAATTCATCTTCGCTAAATCCAGCATCAATTCCAAGTTGTTCTTCCACTCTTCTTTTAGCTTGTTGGTATTTCTCAATTGCATCTTCTTCATCTTCGTAATTTTCTTCACGCTTAATTTCTTCTAATTCTTCAGGCGTAAATACTTTATCTTCAAGCATTTTCTTAACAAATGGAGAAATAACCTTTTTATAAAATACAAACATTAAAACCATTGCAAAAATATATTTTGCAGGTGGAATGAATGGCATTATGTAGCTTTCTAAGAAATTAGTAATTTTAATTGATGGTGGAACAGGTGCTTTAATATTGTTAAATCTAATATTATCAACACTTACACTATCGCCTCTACTTTCATTAAATCCTATTGCATTTTTTACTAAAATATTTAATTTTTTAAGCTCATCTTCGCTAATTGCTACATATTTTATCTCGCCATTTTCATCAATTTCGTATTTTCCATCTACAACTACGGCTGCACTAATTCTATTTAAATTAGCAAATTGACCTTTTACGGTTGTAATTTTCTTAGATATTTCATAGTTTATTGTGCTTTGGTTTTTGCTATAAGTTTCCTTATTTTCACCATCTTCTATGCCTTGAACAGGACCTATATTTGAGATTGCTCCAGGAACTCCGCCTACTTCTTTGCCTTTTTTACCTTCTTTTTTTTCTTCTAAGCTTTGTTCACTTCTTGCTACTGAGTTTGGATCAAATACTTCGCTTTGACTATTTGCTTTATCAAAATTAAAATCAGCATTAACTCTAGCCACAACTCTATCCCAGCCACCAAGAACAGGAGCTAATACATTTATGATTTTTTGCTCTAATGCGTTTTCGTAATCTTTTTTATAATTAATTTGTGCGCTTAATTCATCTACATCTAATGAAACATCATCAGCACCTAAATTAACGCCATTTTGATCTATTATTTTTACATTTTCAAGAGTTAAGCTTGCAACCGATGAAGCAACAAGATTTTTAATTCCTAAAACTTGCTTTTGGCTTAATTTCATTCCCATTTTAATATTTAAAACAACCGATGCTGTTGGTGGCTCTTTTTCTTTTACAAATAAAGAATCTTTTCCAAATGCTATATGAACTACTGCTTTATGAATAGGATTTAAGCTTTCAATTGTTCTTGCTAATTCGCCTTCTAAAGCTCTTTTAAACTTGATTTTTTGCTCTTCATCAGTAGCCCCGAATTCTTGTTTGTCAAAGATTTCAAAGCCAACTTTATTATCTTTTAAAATTCCTGCACTAGCGACTTCTAAACGCTGTTTGTAAACATCAGCACTTGGGACTAAAATAGTGCTTTCATCTTTTAAAATGTAATTTACTTGATTTTTTTCTAATATTGATACAACTGCAGCTGAATTTTTAGTATCTAATTCATCAAATAATACTGCATAACCTGCATAGCTTTTATTATTTCCTGAGTTATATACAAGTAAAAATACTATAAAAGCAACGGTTGCAACAATAGCTGCAATAATAGTAATTTTTTGCTTTTTCTCAAGTCCTGAATAAAACTTGCCTATACCTTGTAAAAACTGCTTAATCATTTATCATTCTTTAAGTATGAGCCAAGCCATTTGATATTTTCTTTACCTTTTAAGATCTTTTTAACATTTTCATCATCGTAATGACCTTCAAAATCTATGTAAAATCCGTATTCAAATTCCTTTTTCTTTAATGGTCTTGATTCAATTTTTGTAAGGTTTATATTAGCTTTTTTAAATTCATTAAGTAAATCAACTAAAGCACCAGCTTTATGGGCTGTATTTGCTAGAATTGATGTTTTTGAATTAGCTCCCTTTTCAGCACAATGCTTGCTTAAAACTAAAAATCTAGTTTTATTAGCCTTATTATCTTCAATACATTCAAACATTAAAGGTAAATCGCTTAATTTTGCTGCTATTTTTGAGCAAATTGCTGCAGAGTTTGGAGTTTCTTTAGCTAATTTTGCAGCAGCAGCTGTGCTTTTTGCAGGGACAAATTCAACGCTTAAAATATTATGAGCTTCTAAGAATTTTTTACATTGATTATAGCCTTGTGGGTGTGAAAAAATAACTTTAATATCTTTAATATCATCAACCGTGCTTGCAAACGAGTGATGAATATCTAAATAATTTTCGGCAAATATTAAAATATCATCGTATTTTGCTAAAGCATCAAGAGTAGCTCCAACTCCACCTTCTGTATTGTTTTCAATAGGAACAACAGCATAAGATACTTCATTATTTTCAAGGCTTGTAAATACATCTTCAATAGTTGCAAGCTCAATATACTCACTAAGTGCTCCAAACCACAGTCTTGCAGCTTGATGAGTATAAGTTCCGATTGGCCCTAAAAAGGCTACTCTTTGAGGGAGTTCAAGATTTCTTGAAATTGCAAAAATCTCTTGGTAGATTGCTTTAATAGCGTCTTTACCTAATAAACCATTAGAATTTTCACTAAGTCTATTTATAATTTCATTTTCTCTTACAGGACGATAAATAGGGCTTCCTTCTTGGTGCTTTAAAATCCCAACTTGTTTTACAAATTCCATTCTTTGGTTTAATAATTTGATAATTTCATCATCAATTTTATTAATATTTTTTCTAATATCTTCTAAATTCATAACAAACTCACAAACAACATAATTCATTAGCAATTAATTCATCAAAACTCTGAGCTTTATTTATTAATTTTAATTCATTGTTATATAAAGCATATTCAGCGACTTTTGTTCTTGAATTATAATTTGAGCTCATTACAAATCCGTAAGCTCCTGAACTTTTAATAACTATTAAATCATTTGGCTTAAGTGGTGGTAAAACTACATCTTTTGCTAAAAAATCTCCACTCTCACAAACTCCACCAACTAAATCAGCTAAAGAACTTTCATTTAGCTTATTTTCACTAGGAAAACTTAAAATTTCATGATAAGCTTCATATAAACTTGGGCGAATTAATTCACACATAGAAGCATCACATATTACAAATCTTTTGCCTTCGTTTGTTTTTTCATATAAAACTTTGCTTACTAAATATCCTGCATTACCAACGATATAGCGACCTGGCTCACAGCATATTGTTAAATCCTGTGCTCTTGCTATATTTTTAATAATATTTGCAAATTCATCTAAGTTTGGTTCTATTTCATCATTTTTGTATTTAATTCCAACACCGCCACCTATATCAAAGAATTTTATATTAAGTCCTGCTGTGTTTAATTCTTTTATAAATTTTTCAACCAAAATAGCTGCTTGAATAATACTATCAAGCTCTAAAATGTTTGAGCCTATGTGAAAATGAACTCCGATAGGGTTTAAAAACTCAGACTTGTGTGCTTTTAAAAACATTGCTTTTGCATCTTCAATGCTTACGCCAAATTTATTTTCTTTAAGTCCTGTTGAGATATATGGATGAGTTTTTGCATCAATGTTTGGATTTACACGAATGCTTATATTAGCAATTACATTTTTTTCTTTCGCAATACTTTCTAAAAGTTCTAATTCAGCATTACTTTCTATATTTATATATAAAATTTTTTGCTCTATTGCAAACTCTAATTCTTCTTTTTTCTTACCTACTCCGCTAAAGATAATCTTATAAGGTTTTGCACCAACCTTTAAAGCTCTTCTTATTTCGTTTGCGCTAACGCAGTCAAATCCACTATCAAGATTTACTAATAATTTAAGTAATGATAAATTTGAGTTTGCTTTTACGGCATAAAAAATATTATTTTTTGCCCCACTAAAGGCTTTTTTGATACTATTAAATCTATTTTCTATCTCATTAAAATCATATAAATAAAAAGGCGTATTAATACCATTTGCAAGTTTTAAAAAGTCCATTTTTTCTCCTTAATAATCACTTATTTTTATTAAACTTCATTAATGAATATACAATAATTATGCTTATTGGTAAAAGAATAGCAATTTCTGGATTTATAGCACCATTACTTGCAAATCTTAATAATAAAAATAAAACTCCATAAACTAATAAAGATAAGCATATATAGCTTAAAGCAATTATGTTTAAATCATTGTATCTTGGCATAATAGGGATATTATAAAAAATAATAAGAGCAAAAAATGGAGCGTATAATAAAAATATACTTTGCTTATAAATACTAGCTCTTGCTATGTTTTTGTTACTTTCAAAATTATTAAGGTAAAAAAAGGCATCTTTTAATGAGCTATCATCAGTTCCTAAATTATCTAAAATCTCAGGCTTAAAGTCTTTTAAGATAATTTCTTGATCAAGTTTTTGATTTATTATATAAGTATCATCAAAGCTATTTCCTAATTTAAATTCCGTGATATTTGCATCTTCTAAAACCCAGTTATTATTGATAAAAGAAGCAGTTTTTGCTGTGATTATTTTGCTTATTTCATTATTTTGAGTTTTCATTATTTTAATATCGTGCATTTTAGCTTTGTCATAGCTTTGTATATAAATATAATCATCTTGATATTTAAAAAACAAATCCATTTGCTCTTTGCTTAAATATCCGTATTTTAAAATATTGCTTTTATAGTTTTCTGCATAAGCTATGTTTGTGTAATTTAGCGAAATTGCAAAAAAAGTAATAATTAAAGATATAAATAATGTTGGAATTGCACTAGCGTTTTTGCTAAGTCCTAAAGAATAAAAAGCTATGAATTCATTTTTTTTAATTAAAGAAATTTTTGTAAAAATTGACGCCAATATTAAAGCAATCGGCAAGATATAATAAAAAGCCGTAAGCATAGTATAAAGAATATATAACAAAAATATATTTGTATTAATATGTAGTTTTTTATAATTTATTAATAAATCAATAAATAAATAAAAACCTACAAAAGCAATAATAAAAATTAAACAATTTTTAAGATAAAGGCTCGCTAGATACCTAAAATAAAGTTTATTCAATTTACTTCATCCTTCTTTTAGCAAGCCCTAAATTTTCGTATAAATCAATTTCTCTTCTGTAACTTGGATACCTTTTACCTAGTTCGTGATTTAAAAAAGCTATGATTTTAGCTTCTGCACATTTATTTGCACATACTGCACTTATAAAACCTAGCTTTTTCTTTGCATCTTCGCTTAAAGGTCCTGTTGTTTTAGCTTCAAGACTTTGAGTTTGAATAAAAGCTAAAACAACTTTGTTTAATGAAGCTGATGAATTAGCACTTTTTGCAGCTTTTATTAAATCATCTAAAGCATTCGTTGGTTTGTTTGAAGTTTTACTTTCAACACTTTGAACGCCTTTATTCTTAGAGCTTTTTATGATGAAATAAAAAACTAAAATAATAATGAATAAAAAAGCAACTACACCAGCACCTACAATTATATTTTCTTTCATAAAAGTTCTGATTCCTTCTTGTTTTTACTAGCAATTATAGTAAGCAATATCATAACACCTACACAAACATAAGCATAAACAGGCACGCTAGCAGCTTCTCCTGCAGCATAAGAGTGCATTCCGCTTAAAAAATAATTTACTCCAAAATAAGTCATAACTATACTCAAATACGCAAACATAGAGCAAACTGCAAAATAAAATTGATTATTTATTCCTTTAATTAATCTAATGTGAAGCACTGCTGCATATACTAAAATAGATACTAAAGCCCAAGTTTCTTTGCTATCCCAGCCCCAATATCTTCCCCACGATTCATTTGCCCAAACTCCACCTAAAAAGTTTCCTAAAGTAAGTAATGATAAGCCTAAAATCATAGCCATTTCGTTTATCATTGTTGCTTCTTTTATGTTTGCTTTTATTCTTTCATTTAATTTTTTGTTTTTACCTAGCATTGCAAATAAAATTAATACAAAAATTCCAAGTAAAGAACAAAGCCCAAAGAATCCATAACTAGCAGTTATAACGCTAACATGAATTGTTAGCCAATAGCTTTGTAATACTGGTGCAAGGTTTCCAATTTGAGGATCAATTGAGCTAAGGTGTGCTACCATTAAAACAATTGCTGCAAGAATTGATGTAAGCGATAATGAAATAGGGCTTTTTTTAGAAAACACAATACCACTAAGTCCTAAAGCCCACGCAATATATAATAAACTCTCATATGAATTTGACCAAGGTGCATGGCCGCTTAAATACCCTCTAATAGCAAGTGCGATAGTATGTACAATAAATACTAAAATATTTAAGTAATACACTATTTTAAATGCTAATTTTAAGCTTGTTTTTCCACTAATCATTCTAACAAATACTAAGATTAATAAAATTAAACCGCTTATTAAATAAACAGGGCTTAACTTTGTAAATACTCCTACTTTATCAAAAATTACTTCAAGTTTAAACTTAGCATTATCAACATTAGTTCCTTGATCTGCTTTTATTTCATTTAAGATTTTTGAACTTAATGCGTAATTCTTGTCTTTATAAGCATTTATTAAAGATAAAAAATAAGCTTTTAAATCAGGCTTGCTACTTTCAAGAACATTTAAAGCTTTTCCATCTTCAAAACTAGCTCTTACATAGCCACCAAGAGATGCGTAATATAAAATATTTAAACGCTCATCAACTTTTAATAATTCTTTTTCGTAAGTTCCACGCTTGTTTGGATTCATTCTTAAAGCTTTTTCAACTTCATCTTTTAAAGCATAAACATTGTTTGGGAAAAAATCATAAAAACTAGCGTATTTGCCTTTGCCAAGATTTAAAAAATCTCTTATTTCTTGATTGCTTAAATATATGAATTTTTCTTTTGAAAAGTCTTTAAAATCACTCATAATCCAAATTAGCACTTCGGTAGCATCTTTGCCTAAATATGTGCTTGATTTATGAATTTTATTAACCAAATCAAGTGCTAATGAACCAAATGGAGCAATTCTTCCATTGTCTTTTTGTATAGGTAAAATACTTAAATCTTGCACATGTTGTTCTAAGCTAATTGCTTGTAGGTTTTTGTTAGCATTATTGATAGCTTCATCAAGCTCATCTGAGCGTAAATTAGGCACACAAATAGCAAATAATATTGCAAGTGAGCTAATTTTTGCTAATCTTTTTGTAAGTATCATAAAACGAGAATTTTTTGAAATTAAATTAAAGAATAGCCCTAAACCTAATAAAAAATATCCTATATAGGTTGGGATTTTGCCTGGGTCTTGATTTACACTTAAAATCGTTCCTAACTCATCTTTATCATAAGAACTTTGATAAAATCTATAACCTTTATGGTCTAATACATTATTCATATAAATCTTATAATCCTTGCTATTATCTTCATCGTTTATTCTAATATAACTTGCGTATGATTTTGGCGAATTTGAAGCCATATAACGCTCTAATTCAAACTTATTTAGTGTAAAGCTAAAAGGAAGTTCTAATAATTTTGCAGTATATGAAATACTAAAAGTTTGATTTGCTAAAGTTATCTTTTGTCCTTCGCCTTCAAACAAATATGCGTATTTGCTTTCATTATCATAGGTTACTTTTACCAAATAAGCATTAGGATATTCTTTTTCTTTACTATCTTCATAGTATTTTACTCCATGCTTATAAAACTTATCAAAGCCTATTTTGTAATTATCAAATGAAATAACCATTCCATCTTCTAAACTAAATTCATTTTCTGCTAATAATTTAATGCTTTTTTTGGTTTTTACATCAAATATATCTAAGTCAAAATTAGCCTTAATTTTGTTTTCATTAAACTCTAAAAGCCTTGCATTCATAGAAATATTTTTCTTATTTGAAATTACGGTTTGTCCTAAAACTACAAACCTTCCTTCTTCTAAAGCTAAAGCGCTTGAACCTTGTTCGCCTGAAACATTTAATAAAACAAAAGGCATTCCGCCAAGCTCTTCTTTATAATTTGGCTTTGCGTGTAAAATAACTTTTTCTAATTTTAAATTAGCTATTTTACCATCTAAATCAAGATTAATATCTATATCATTGTTTCCTAAAACGCTAATATATTTAAACTCATCATTAGAATAATATTTGCCATCTTTTGTAGCTGCTATACTAAAGAATGCTTCTCTTGAGCTTACGATATTTGAAGTTTCATTTTCTCTTATATGAATATATCCTTCAAAACCATAATATCTAGTAAGTGCTGAGCCAAGTAGCATGAATAAAAAGCTAATATGGAATATAAAAAGTGGTAATTTCTCATACATTTTATATCTAAAAAGTGCGAAAAATAAGTTAATTCCAAGTAGCACCTGAATAGCTGCAAACCAAGGACTAGCATATATTAAAGCCCACGCCGTAGGAGTTCCGTATTTGCTCTCTATAAAAGTTGCTAAACCGCTAGCACAGGCAAATAACAAAAACAACACCACACTTAGTTTCATACTTGATATCATTTTATACATAGATTATTCCTTGTGATTATTAAAATTAGAGTTTAACTAAAAAAAATTAGCTAAATTTAAACAAAAATAATAAATAATAATTTTTATTGTTTAGCTTAAATTATTGTTTATTATTTTTGGAATTTGAAATAGGATTTTCAATTTCCTATTTCAAATTCTTTTTTTATTTTATCTCTCCCATATGAGGCTTTAACATAAACTCAGGGCTTAAAATTTTATCTAATTTAGCTTTATCCATTAATTTACGCTCTAAAACTAAATCATAAACTCTTGCACCAGTTTGTAATGCTTCTTTTGCAATACTTGCGCTATTTTCATAACCTATATAAGGATTAAGAGCAGTTACAATTCCTATGCTATTCATCACAAAATCTTCGCATATTTGTTTATTTGCTGTGATACCATCTATACATTTATCAGCTAAAGTTTTTATAGCACGCTCAAGCATACAAATACTATTTAATAAACTATAAGCAGCGAGTGGTTCAAATACATTTAATTGTAATTGTCCGCCTTCGCAAGCTAAAGTAACGCTTACATCAGCTCCTATTACATAATAGCAAACTTGATTTACCACTTCAGGAATAACTGGATTTACCTTACCTGGCATAATTGATGAGCCTGGTTGCATTTTTGGTAAGTTAATTTCATTTAAGCCGCATTTTGGACCACTTGAAAGTAATCTTAAGTCATTACAAACTTTACTAAGTTTTGTAGCAACTCTTTTTAAAACTCCACTAATTTGAACGAAAGCTCCTGTATCTTGTGTGGCTTCTATTAAATCATCTGCTATTACGAAATTTGCACCTGTTATGTATTGAAGGTGTTTTGCAACGATTGGTGGATAATCAGGGTGAGAGTTAATTCCTGTTCCAATAGCTGTTGCACCTAAGTTGATTTCTAAAATAAGGCTTCTTGCTTCGCTTACTCTTTGTATATCTTCACCAAGCATTACAGCAAAGGTTTTAAATTCTCTTCCTAAAGTCATAGGAACAGCATCTTGAAGTTGGGTTCTTCCCATTTTAATAATATCTTTAAACTCAATTGCTTTTCTTTCATAAGCTGCTTTTAAATAGCTCATAGCTTTCATTAAATCGCTTAAATAATCATATAAAGCAACTCTTAAAGATGTTGGATAAGCATCATTTGTGCTTTGAGATAAATTCACATGATCATTTGGATGGCAATATTTATATTCGCCTTTTTTATGTCCTAATTTTTCTAAAGCTATATTTGCTATAACTTCGTTTGCATTCATATTTGTCGAAGTTCCTGCACCACCTTGAATCATATCAACTATAAATTGGTCTTGATATTTTCCTGCAATTAATTCATCACAAGCAAAACAAATAGCGTTTTTTACATCTTCATTAATTAAGCCTAATTCGTGGTTTGCTAGTGCCGCTGCTTTTTTTACTTTTGCAAAAGATACGATAAGTCTAGGAAAATCCTTTAAACGCTTTCCTGAAATATCAAAGTTTTGAACAGCTCTTAAAGTCTGCACTCCATAATAAATGTCATCAGCGATTTCTAATTCGCCTAAAAAATCGTGTTCTAATCTCATTTAATCTCCTTTAAAAAATTTCGGTTAGGATAGCATTTTTTAATCAATAAAAAGGACAATTATGTTTGAATGGATTTTTACAACTGAGGGTATATTATCTTTTGTAACTTTAGTATTACTTGAGATAGTTTTAGGTATAGATAATATTATATTTCTTACAATTTTAGTAAGCAAATTGCCAAAACATTTGCAAAATCGTGGGCGTATTTTAGGGCTTGCTTTTGCTATGCTAACTCGTATTGCGCTTTTATTTAGTATATTTTGGATTATTAAACTTACAAAGCCTTTATTTAGTATCTTAGGTCAAGATTTTAGTGGTAGAGATATTGTATTAATCGGCGGTGGATTGTTTTTGATTATAAAATCAATCAAAGAATTAATTTCAATGCATAAACACGAAGCTAGTAATCACGATAATTTTAAAGCTAGTGCAAATTTTTTCGTAGTTATTTTTGAAATTGCATTAATTGATATTGTATTTTCACTTGATAGCGTGATTACTGCGGTTGGAATTGCTAATGAATTAAGCATTATGATTTTAGCTGTTATTATTGCTGTTATGTTTATGATGTTTGCTAGTAAGTGGATAGGCGATTTGGTTGAGAAATTTCAAGAATTAAAAACTCTTGCTTTAACTTTTTTAGTTTTAGTTGGTGGGGTTTTAATTGTAGAAGGTCTAAATATTCATGTAGAAAAAGCATATATTTATACAGCTTTAGCATTTAGTATAGTAAATACTACGCTAAATATCTTGCAAAAAAAGGGAAATAATGAAAAATAATTTTACGGAATTTGTTTTAAGACACTTTGGAGTATTTTTATATTTTACGCTAAGCAATATTTTTTGCTTAGCTTTGTTTTCTAAAATAAATATTAATCAAGATTTTATTTTAAGTATTAAGTATGCAAAACCTAGCAGTATTAGTGCAATATTTTTAACTTTATTAGCTTTTTTAATAGTATTTTTAATAAGTAAGAAATTTGCCTTAAATAAGCTTGGGGGGGGGTATTTTAAAGCTTTTAATAATTTATAATCTTTTAATTATTCTTATTCAAACTTTTTTAGTAATCAATTTTCACACTTTTATCAATCCAAGTTTTTTAGAAAGTTTATTTAACACTAATTTAAGTGAAAGCATAGAATTTTTAATAATGTATTTTAATTCAAAAACTATTTTTGCTTTAATTTTTGTATTAGTATTTTCTTTCTTTATTTTAAAAATTAAAATTATTAAAAAAGTTGGTAATAAATTTAATTTATTTTTTATTGTATTGATTTTATTTATTAATTTTGGAAACGATTTAAGAAGAGCTTTAAAATATGATTTTGAAAGGTATTTTAATATTCCTTTTATTAAATTTCATAAAGAAGTTTTTGCAAATAATGAAATCTTAGTTGAGTCATTAAAAATGAGAAATTCTTATATGCAAATAGCAAATTCGCATTCAAAAACAAAAGCTTTAGAAAATATAAAAAATATAGTTTTAATAATAGGCGAAAGCTCAAGAAGAAGTGCTTATCAAGATTATGGACAATTGTTAAATACAACACCTAATTTATTAGGTATTGAAAATAAAATAATTTACTCTGATGTAATAGCTCCTTATTCATCTACAAATCCAGTTATGAGTGTGATGCTTAATTTTGCTAATTTAGATAATTTAAGTGAAAGAAAATTTTATGAAAATTTAGATATTGTAAATCTTTTTAAATTAGCAAATTACAAAACTTTTTGGATTTCAAATCAAGATTATGTAAGCGAATGGGGTAATAACGCTGCAAGTATTGGAATAATGAGTGATTTTGCGTATTTTTCTAATCAATATATAAGCTCAAGCGAAACTTTAGCTTATTCAAAATATGATGAAGTTTTACTTCCTATTTTAAATGATTTAAAATTAAGCGATAATAATTTTATTAGCATTCATCTTTTAGGAAATCATGGAAATTATAAAAAACGCTATCCTAAAACATTTGCAAAATTTAGCGAAAGTGACATAAAAGAAAATATAAAAGATAAAAAAAGCATAGCCGAATATTATAATTCTATACTTTATACCGATTATATTATTTACTCAATTTATGAAAGATTTAAAGATGATGATACTTTGATAATTTATTTAAGTGATCATGCAGAAAGTTTATATGATGATAAGACAAAATCATTATTAGGACATGGAGTAAGTGATAAAATAATTGCTGATATTCCTTTTATAATTCTTTATTCAAATTCTTTTAAAACAAATCATAAAGAACTTTTAGATAAATTAATATTATCTAAAGATTTAGCATTTATGAGTGATGATTTAATACACTTATTATGCGATATTGCAGGTATAAAAATAGCTGAGTTTGATGAAAGCAGAAGTCCTATAAATAAAAAATATAATAAATTTAGAATTAGGTTATTTGCTAACGAAATAAATTATGATAATTTTTTAAAACTTGATTAACTTAAGCTAGATAATATTAAATAATAAAAATTATTAATTAGGAGAATTTTATGTTAGATTTAGCAATTATAGGTGGAGGTCCAGCAGGTCTTAGTGCAGGGCTTTATGCTACTCGTGGTGGTCTTAAAAATGTAGTAATGTATGAAAAATTTATACCAGGCGGACAAATTACAAGCTCAAGTGAAATGGAGAATTATCCAGGGGTTGCTACCGTAATGGATGGAATTAGCTTTATGATGCCTTGGACTGAGCAAAGCACTAGATTTGGTCTTAAAATTGAGCAAAAAGAAGTAACTAGAGTTGAAAAAAATGGCGAAAATTTTAAAATTATTTTTAGCGATAATTCAAGCGAAGATGCAAAAGCTGTTATAGTTTGCACAGGTGCAGCACCTAAAAAAGCAGGATTTAAAGGTGAAAATGAATTTTTTGGTCGTGGAGTAAGTACATGTGCAACTTGCGATGGTGCGTTTTATAGAAAAAAAGAAGTAGCAGTTTTAGGTGGTGGCGATACAGCACTTGAAGAAGCACTTTATTTAGCAAATCTATGCTCTAAAGTATATTTAATCCATAGAAGAGAAGGCTTTCGTGCAGCTCCATCAACCGTTGAAAGAGCTAAGAAAAATGAAAAAATTGAGTTCATTTTAAATGCTAAAGTAGAAGAAGTTGTAGGCGATAATGCTGGTGTTACAGGAGTAAAAATCGTATTTAACGATGGAAGTAAAAAAGATTTAGCAGTTCCTGGAATATTTACATTCGTTGGACTTGATGTAAGAAATGAAGTATTAAAGCAAACTGATGGCTCATATTTATGCGAAATGGTAGGAGATGCTGTAAAGGTTGATTTAAGAATGAGAACAAGTGTTGAAGGGCTTTTTGCTGCTGGTGATTTAAGGGTTGATGCACCAAGACAAGTTGTGTGTGCTGCAGCTGATGGAGCAAATGCTGCATTAAGCGTAATTTCATACTTAGAGAGCAAACATTGATTACGAAAATTAAATTAGCATTAGTAAATAATGATTTTGATGAATTTAGCAATTTAGCTAGCGAACTTGAAGAAAAGATTTCAAGCGGCTGGCTAAATACCCTAAATCAAGATGAATTAGTAGAATTAAGAGCCTTATATGTTCAAGTAATTGAAGCTTTGCTTATATTAAAGCACAAAGACTTAGAAAGATTAAAAAAACTTAAAAACTCTTTACATTACATACAATAGGAATTTTTAAATTCCTATTTCAAATTCCACTAAGGATTTTTATGAGATATATTATATTTTTTATACTTTTAAATAAATTTCTCTTAGCTGATGATATTTTGGCAAAAAATCAAGAATTACAAAATCTTAAAATAGCTTGCAAAAATAACGATGCAAAAGCTTGTTATGAACTAGGATTAAAGTATTTTGATGGTAAAATGTATTTAGAAAAATCGTGCGAATTAGCCTATGCAAAGGCTTGTAATAAGCTTGCTGATATTTATATTTTAGATATAAACAAAAGTAGGTTTTATAATAAATTATCGTGTGAATATGGCAATGATTTTGATTGTGTGGCTTCATTTGATGATGGAGCGATAGATTACGAAAGACTTACAAGATATTGTAAAGACGGCAAAAAATACACCTGCGATTATCTTAAAAAGCAAAGCATAAAGTACAAAAATCTAAAATATTTTGTAAAAACTAATGAAAAATATGAAAAGCTTTATAATCTTTGTTTAGATGATAATGCTAAGGCTTGTTTTACACTGGCTTTAAATATAGATGATTTAAAGATTTTTGCAGATGATTTATATAAAAAGGCGTGTTTGTTAGAAGAGAATTTTTGTATATTTAAAAAGGTTGAAAAATGAAAAAATTATTAATATTTTTAGTGTTTTTTAGCTTAAATGCTAATGAATTATGTGAGAAATTGCATTCAAAATACCTTAAAGAATATGATTTTTTGGCTAAATTTAGCGATGTATGTGCTGGAGTAAATGAGATATATTTATCGCTTAGCGAAGATGAGGCTAATAGGCTAAATGAATTGTATTTAAATGCTTGCAAGGAGAAAAAACATAAGTATTGCAAGTATATAAAAACGCTTTATGAAAACTCTCAGTTAAAAGATAAAAGCCTTTATTATAAAGCATTAGAGCTAGATTGCTTAGATAGATATGGCTGTTTTGATATTTTGCACGCTATGAAAAACGAAAGCGATAAAGATAAAAAATATTTTTATAATTTTTTAGAGCAAAAATGCAAAAATGAATATCATAAAAACGATGATTTTTGCTATGTTTTCGTGCAGTATAAATATAGATTAGATGATGATTTGATGTGCGAGAAAAATCCTAGCTTATGCTTAGAATTAGCCCTAAAAGAGAAAAATGAAGCTAAAAAATATAAATATTTAGATTATGCTTGTATGAACAAAATTAGCCTTGCTTGTAAATATTTAGCAAAACTTAGCAGTGATAAAAAAGATTATAAAGCTATGAAAAAATACGACAAACTAGCTAAAGATTATGATAAACCACAAGATGAAGAATGCTCTATAAATAATCTAAAAGCTTGTAAGGATTATATGTTGGCTAATGATATTAGTAAGGAATTTTATCTTAAATATTCGCCAGTTTATGAAAATCTGTGTTTTAATGATAATATAAATTTTTGCAAAGACGCTTGTATGCTTGAATATAAAAGCAATAATTACGAAAAAGTAAAAAAGCTAATTGATTTTACTTGCAAACACGATGAGAATTTATGCAAGGAATTATCAAAAACTTATTTAATGCCAATTTATGAAAAGGAATTGTTATGAAAAAGCTTTTATCGATTGTTTTCTTGTTGATTTTTGTCTATGCAAATAGCGATTATGAGTGCAAAAGTGGTGATTTGATATCGTGTTTAGATGAGATTTCAAAAGCACCTAGCAAGATAGAATTTTGTTTAAATACAAATGATTATAATTACAAAAAAGCTTGTGCAAATAATTTTACAATGATTACTAAAAATGAAGATGATAATAAAGTTGAAAAACTAAAAGATAAATTATGTGATGATTATCCTAATGTTTGCTTTGAATATGTGATGAATTATAGAAATATAGCAAGAGAAACTATGAAAAAAAATCTCGAAAAAGCCTGTGAGCTTGATTTTATAAAGGCTTGTATTTTTGTGGCAAATAATTTTAGGGATAATTTAAAGTATATTAAAAAAGCTTGCGATGCGGGTGATTATGAATCTTGCGTAGAGTATGAATATAAAAAGCTTAAAGCAGGTGAGCTAAAAGCAGCTGAAGAAGAATGCCTAAAGACAAATAATTGCCAAAAAGCATTAGAAAAAGGCAGTGAAAATGAGCAGATTTTAACCAAACTTTGTGATGAAAAGAACGCAAATGCGTGTTTAAAATATGCAGATTTAAATGCTAGTAAATACAATGGAAAATATAAAATTTATAACTTAAAAGCTTGTGAGATTGATAGTGATATTTGTATGCAAAAGGCTAAAATGGTAGAGCAGTTTTTACACTTTGATTTTGATGGTAGTTTAGAAGATATGAAAGATTATTATAAAATTGCTTGTAAAAATGGCTTAGATCAAGCTTGTGAAGAGCTTAATAGAGTTAATTCTTTAAATAAAGATGATTATAAATTCAACGGCAAGGTAAAGGCGATTAGAATTGAGTTTTAGGAATTTAAAATAGGAAACTCAAATTCCTATTTTAAATTCTTTATTAGGGCTTAACTTTGTATAATTAGCTAAAAAAAGGAGTTTTTATGGAAGTGATTTATGTAGTTTTAGCTTTAGTTGTTTTGATTTTAGTTTTAGGAATTAGCACATACAATTCATTAATTTCTAAAAGAAATGATGTAAGAAGCATTTATTCAAGTGTTGAGGTTTTGCTAAATCAAAGATATGATTTAATCCCTAATTTAGTAGCGTCTTTAAAAGAATATTTAAAACATGAAAGCCAAACCTTAGAAAATATTACAAGACTTAGAGAAAACGCATTAAATATAAATGATAAAGCTTTAAAATTTAACATAAACAATGAATTAAGCCAAGCTTTAAAAAGTCTTAATGTAAAAGTAGAAAATTATCCTGAGCTTAAAGCTAGTGAGAATTTTTTAAATCTTCAAAATGCTTTAAGAGAATGTGAAGAGCAAATTAGTGCAGCTAGAAGAGCTTATAATTCTTCTGTGAATGCTTATAATAGTGCTTGCGAGAGTTTTCCAACGATAATAATTGCTAATATGTTTAATTTTAAAAAGGCTGAATTTTACGAAGCAAGCGAACAAGCTAAAATTAATCCAAATGTAAAAGATTTGTTTAATGATTAAAATCATTAGCTTATTTTTCATAGCTTTAATAGGCTATGAATTTTATAAGTTTTTAAATGATTTTAATGAAATTAGCATTTTAATATATTTATTTATAGCGTGGTTTTTGGTAATTTTATTTGTTTTAGGTTTTAATTTTTATGCTTATGTAATACCATTTTTTTATAAAAATTTTAAAATAATTCATAATAAAGATTCATATAAAAACTCCTTAATTAAGCCCTCAAAAGCTAAGATTTTTTATTCTTATCAAAATAATGATATTGATATTTTAGGACTTTGCTTTTATGAGTTTAAAGATTTAGAACCTTTTTATAATTTTTCTTATCTTGATGTTTTGTTTTTTGGTGTTTATGTAAGAGTTAATAGAAAAATAAAGCATAATTTTAGAATATTTGCAAGCAAAAGGCTTATGTCTTTATATCAAGATGAGTGGGTGTTTTTTGAAAAATCATTTGCTAGTGATAATATAGAATTTAACAAGAAATTTAGCGTGTATTCAAATGATTTGATAAATGACTTTAAGTTTTTTACCCCTAAAAAATTAGCAAATATTGTAAAAGCTGCAAGTAATATTAATAAAAAATTTAGCATAATTTATAGTAAAGATTATTTTGAGATTTATATCCATAATTTTTTCTTTACATCAAATATTAAAAAAGAATATGTTAGTTTATTAAAAATAATACAAGAATTTAGCGAGTAAAAATGATAAGTATTTTAAATATTTTAAGAATAATTGGGGTTATTTTAGTTGTTTTATATGCAGGTTTTTATATTTTTAAAAATTATGAAAATGTTGCTATTTTGTTTGTTGGAATATTAACCATAATTATCACATCGTTTTTAATATCTTATATTAATCATAAAAATATTATTGAGCCGTTTTTTATCTCAAATGGCTTTGATAAATTAAGCAAAAATATAAAAATAAAGCATATAAATTATGATGATTTAAGAGTTGATTATATCTATTTTAAAGATGATTTAAGTATTGCAAAACTAAATATTAGCAAAAAAGAAGAAAAGAATAAAATAAAGCTTTTTAATGGCGTTTTGTTTAAAAAAGATAATGTTAATAAAAAGCCTTTTACTATACATTCAAGCAAGATTTTTAAAAAATTAGATAAAAATTATGGCTTATGTAAGTTAGATAACACAGATTTTAATAAATATTTTCAAGTTTATTGTGAAGATAAAATTAAAATATATGAGTATTTTACACCTAAAAAACTTGAAAAGATAAGTCAAATCGCAAAAGAATTAAACAAAAAAATAAGTCTAATTTATGAAGACAATTCACTTTTTTTATACTTGCACGATTTTAGATTTAGTAAAGAAATCAGCAAGGAATTTGAATTAGGAATTAGACTTATTCAAGAATTTAGCAATTAGCTAAATTCTCACGCTCTAAGCTCTAATGAATTTCTTGCTATTTCGCTAATTTCATCCCATTTTTTAGCTTTTATAAGCTCTTTTGGTGCAAGCCAAGAACCCCCAACACAAAGCACATTTGGCTGTGATAAATATTCTTTAGCATTGCTTTCGCTAATTCCACCAGTAGGGCAAAATCTAACATCGCTAAATGGTCCATAAATAGCTTTTAACATAGGTACACCACCAACAACACTAGCAGGAAATAATTTAAATGTATCAAGACCATATTCAAGCCCAAGCATAAGCTCTCCAGGACTTGCAATACCTGCTATTAAAGGTATTTTATAATCAATTTCTCTTAGTAATTTTTCATTTATTCCTGGACTTATTGCAAACTTTGCACCAGCATTTACAACATCTTTATATTGCTTAGCATTAATAACCGTTCCAGCTCCAACAATTGCTTCAGGAATTTCTTTGCTAATTAGCTCAATTGCCTTAAGTCCTGCATTAGTTCTTAGAGTTATTTCAAGCACTCTTACACCGCCTGAAACTAAAGCATTTGCTAAAGGCAAAGCATCATTTATATCATCAATAGCAATTACAGGAATTACTGGATTTACTTTTAAAATTTCTCTTGCATTCATCTTCTTCTCCTTAAAAACTTACTCCGCCTTCTTCGGCGCTTAAACAATTATTTCTTAAAGCTTTAAAAAGCTCTCTACCACTACCTAATTCATTTGCACTTAAATCAATATGATTTATATTTCTAGTTAAAAAATCATCTTCTAATACATTTAAAGTGCCATTGATTGCATCAAATTCTATTAAATCCCCATCTTTAATCTTAGCAATATTTCCATTAAGCAATGCTTCAGGGCTTGTATGAATTGCAGCAGGCACTTTTCCACTTGCTCCACTCATTCTTCCATCAGTAATTAATGCAACCTTATATCCTTTAGACATTAATACTCCTAAAGGTGGTATTAGTTTATGAAGTTCTGGCATACCATTTGCCTTAGGGCCTTGATATTTTACAACTGCTATGAAGTTTTTATTTAATTCACCTTTTTCGTAAGCTGCCATTAATTCAAGTTGGTCATTAAATACAATTGCTCTTTCTTTTATATATAAATTATCATCACTTACTGCACTTACTTTAATTACCGAGCGACCTATATTTCCACTTAAAACCTTTAGCCCACCAGTAGCGCTAAATGGCTTATCATAAGTTGTAATTATCTCAGCATTTCTGCTTTTTTCAAGACATTTTTCATAAGTAATTTCATCATTTTTTAAGACAGGATCTTTTGTGTAATTACTTAAGCCAAATCCAGCTACTGTATTTACATCATCGTGTAATAAGCCATTATTTAATAATTCATTTATTACAAATGATAAACCACCCGCTTCATAAAAGTCATTTATATCAGCCTTGCCGTTTGGATAAACTTTAGCTAAAAGTGGAGTAATATTTGAAATATCATTAAAATCATCCCAGTTAATTATAATTCCTGCAGCTTTTGCAATAGCTATTAAATGTAAGGTGTGATTAGTTGAACCCCCCGTTGCCATAAGTCCAACGATAGCATTTACTATACTTTTTTCATCTACCATTTTTCCTATTGGTAAAATGCTTTTATCTTTTACACCTTTTGCAAAATGCTTTGCGCTATAAGTTAATAACTCAGCTCTTAGTTTTGTATTAGGGTTTATAAAGGCTGAGTTTGGCATATGAAGTCCAAGTAATTCAATCATAACTTGATTTGAATTAGCCGTTCCATAAAATGTGCAAGTGCCTGAGCTATGATACATTTTCATCTCAGTATTTAATAATTCTTCTTTGCTAATTAAACCTTGAGCGTATTTTTCTCTAGCTATACTTTTATCAGCATTGCTAATTCCTGTTGGCATAGGACCACTTGGAATAAACATAGCAGGTAATTGTCCAAATCTAAGTGCTCCCATTAAAAGTCCAGGAACAATCTTATCACAAACCCCTAAGTAAAATGCACCATCAAAAATATTATGAGATAGTCCAATTGCTGTGCTCATTGCGATTACATCACGAGAAAATAAGCTAAGTTGCATTCCATCATAACCTTGAGTGATACCATCACACATTGAAGGAGTGCAGCTTGCAACTTGAACGCTAACGCCTTCTTTAATACAAGCTTGTTTTATGCTTAAAGGATAATCTTTATAAGGCTCATGAGCTGATAAAACATCGTTATAACTTGAAATTATCGCTAAATGAGTGCTATTTGCATTATTTAATTTCTCTCTTACGCTCTCAGGAATTGCAGCATAAGCGTGAGCTAGATTTGCACAGCCTAATTTACTGCGATTTATTTTAGAATTTGCATTTTCTATTAAGTCTAAATAATCTTTTCTTGATTTTTCGCTTCTTTTTATTATTTTTTCGGTAATTTCTAATAATTTTGCATTTGCCATAAAAACTCTTTTCTATTTAAAATATTTGATTTATTATAGATAAATAAACATTATTAATGTTAAATCCTTTTTTGTATATTTACAAAAATAATTTAATTTTTAGGAAACTTTATGAAGATTAATTTTGATTTTTTATTGTTTGGAGCTACTGGGGATTTAGCTTTAAGGAAGATTTTCCCTTCACTTTATGATGCGTTTTTAAACGACTTACTTCACGAAGATTTTAAAATCATTGCAACAGGCAGAAGTAAATTAAGCTTAGATGAATTTAAGCAAAAATTAAATGATAAATCAAAAATACATTTACAAGATGTTACAAAATGGAACAGCTTTTTAGAAAAAATCACTTATGAAAGCGTTGATATTAATAGTATTGATGATTTTAAAAAGCTTAAAATGTGCCTAAGAAATGGCGTTGATAATGTTATATATTTTTCTATTTCGCCTGAGTTTTTTATCACTTGTTGTAAAAATCTAAGCGAGCTTAATATGAACGAAGCAAATGTTAGAATAGTTCTTGAAAAGCCTTTAGGAATGAGCCTTGATGAATGTAGAGCTATCAATGAAAGCGTAGCAAAATACTATAAAGAAGAGCAGATTTATAGAATTGATCATTATCTTGGTAAAAATATGGTTAAAGAATTATTAGAATTTAGAAAAAATAATCCACATATTAATGCCTTTTTAAATAAAGATTATGTAAAAAGTATTGAGCTTAGCGTATTAGAAAGACTTGGGGTTGAAAGTCGTGGAGAATTTTATGATAGCTGTGGTGCTTTAAGAGATATGTTGCAAAACCATATGCTACAAATGTTGGCTTTATTTATGATAGATGTTAAAACTACAAATATTAGAAAGGCAAAGCTAGACTTTTTTAACTCTTTAGAAAAAATAAATAAAAGTGATGTTATAAAAGCTCAATATATTAAAAACGAAGATAGCCTAAGTTATAAAGATGAATTAAATGTAGCAAAAGATAGTTTAACTGAAACTTTCGTGGCTATTAAAACAAGCTCAAATCAAGAAAATTATAAAGGTGTGCCGATTTATCTTAGAACTGGTAAGAGAATGGCTGAAAATAGGGTGTATTTTACGATTAATTTTAAAAATAACGGCTATTTATATATAGAAATCCAACCAAATCCTAAGATGAAATTATTGCTTAATATCAATGATAATTACAAGGAATTTGAAATCGGATTTAGCGATATTGAAAAAATGCCACCTTATGAGAGATTAATACTAAATGTAATCAATAAGGATTTAAGTTCATTTAATGAAAAAGAAGAGCTTGAGAGTGCTTGGAAATGGGTTCAAAGCGTAATTGATGATAAAGACTTTAATATGCAAGAATATCTTGCATATACAAATGGTATAAATTTTAAAGATTGTGAGTTTAAATTATGAGATTATTTACTTTTAATGACAAAAACATAAGCGAAGTTGCTTTATATAAAGAATTAGTTTTTTCGCTAAATGAGTGTATTAACAATAAAGGCGAAGTTAATTTTTATGTATCAGGTGGCAAGAGCCCAAAGGATTTATTTGCCAAGCTTAGCCGTGAGAAATTAGAATGGAGTAAGGTAAATATATTTTTAGTAGATGAAAGGATAGTTCCTACAAATCATAATGATAGTAATACAAATCTAGTTAAAGAATATTTATTACAAAATGATGCAAGTAAGGCAAATTTTATTACTTGTATAAAAGATGAATTAATAAATGATTTTGATGCCTTAAAAAGCTATGCAAATAGTATTTATAAAACTCCTGATATTTTGATTTTAGGAATGGGAACTGACGCTCATACTGCTTCAATATTTCCAACAGCAGCTAATTTAGATGAATTATTAAGCGATACAAATACAGCTTATCACATAGTAAAAACTTCAAATTATGATAGGATTAGCCTTAGTTTAGAAAGTATTTTAAAAGCAAAAAGAATATTTTTAAACATAAGTGGCGATGAAAAATATCAAGTATTTTTAAATGCTTGTAAAGAACAAAACAAAAAATACCCTATAAGTTTTGTAATTAATTCAAAAGGAAATTTAGATGTCTATTACGCAAAATGAATATCCAAGATTATTAGCTGATATTGGTGGAACAAACGCTAGATTTGCCATAGAATTTGAATTAGGAATTATAAAAAATATTGAAGTTTTACAATGCAAAGATTATGAGACAATTGTAGATGCTGTAAAAGCATATTTAAAGGATAAAAATCTTGAAATTAAACACGCTGCATTTGCTATGGCAAATCCGGTTACTAGTGATTATATTCAAATGACAAATAATCATTGGGCTTTTTCAATTAGCACTACAAGATTAGCGCTTAAACTTGAAACTTTATTAGTATTAAACGACTTTACAGCTCAAGCACTTGCTATTACAAAGTTAAAAGATGATGAATTAGTGCAAGTTGGTGGCTCTTTTATAGAAGAGAACTCTCCTAAAGCAGTTTTAGGGCCAGGCACGGGTTTAGGTGTTAGTGGATTAATACCTAGTAAAAATGGCTATATCGCACTCTCAGGCGAAGGCGGGCATGTTAGCTTTGCACCTTTTGATGAGATAGAATCAATGATTTGGCATTATGCAAAAAATAAATTCGGTCATGTTTCAGCTGAAAGACTACTTAGCGGAATGGGACTTGAATTAATTTATGAAGCTCTAGCACATAAAGAAGGCATAAACGAAACTCTAAGTGCAAGTAAGATTAGCGAACTTGCATTAAGTGAAAAATCAGCTTTATGTAGATTAAGTCTTGATATATTTTGTGCAATGTTAGGAACAATTGCATCAAATCTAGCATTAACCTTAGGTGCTAGGGGTGGTGTTTATATTTGTGGTGGAATAATTCCAAAGATTTTAGAATATTTTAAGCATTCATCATTTAGAGCAAGATTTGAGAATAAAGGTAGATTTGATAGCTATTTAGCAGCTATTCCTGTTTTTGTAGTTTTATCAAATTACCCTGGGATAAATGGAGCGAGTGTGGCTTTAGAAAATCATTTAAAGGATAAAAATGTTAAGTAAATTAAAAAGTTTTGAGAAATTATGGAGTTTATATAATAATTCAAAAGATACTCACATGAAAGAACTATTTGCAAAAGATAGCAATAGGGCTAATAAATACTTTTTAGAAGTTGGTGGAATTAAGGTTGATTATTCTAAAAATAGAATAGATGATGAGATTTTAAATACTTTAATTGACTTAGCAAAAGAAGCTAATTTAGAGCAAAACATCAAAGATATGTTTAGTGGTAAAAAGATTAACACCACAGAAAATAGAGCAGCTTTACATATTGCTCTTAGAAATCGCATAAACACTCCTATTTATGTAGATAATGAAAACATAATGGATGATGTAAATGCAGTGCTAAATAAAATGGAAAAATTTTCGCACGCAGTAAGAACAGGTGAATGGTTAGGCTATACAAATCAAGTAATAACCGATATTGTAAATATTGGAATTGGTGGTTCTGATTTAGGACCATTAATGGCTTGTGATGCTTTGAAAAAATACGCACATCCAAGACTAAAAATGCATTTCGTTTCAAACGTAGATGGCTCAAAATTACAAAATGTATTAGATAGCGTTCATCCTGAAACAACGCTTTTTATAATAGCGTCAAAAACATTCGTAACTCAAGAAACTTTAACAAATGCTTTAACAGCAAGAGAGTGGTTTTTAAATCATGCGGTTAATAAACGCTTTGTAGCTAAGCATTTCGTAGCAGTTTCAACTAATAAAAAGGCAGTTGAAGAATTCGGCATAGATAGTAATAATATGTTTGAGTTTTGGAACTGGGTAGGCGGGCGTTATAGTTTATGGTCAGCAATTGGTCTTCCTATTATGATTTATTTAGGAAAAGAACATTTTTGGCAAATGCTAGAAGGTGCATATTTAATGGATTCACACTTTAGCTCGGCTGAGTATTCTAAAAACTTGCCTGTGATTTTGGCTTTAATAGGTATTTGGTATATTAATTTTTATGGTGGTGGCTCACATATAATCGCTCCTTATGATGAGTATTTAAAGCATTTTCCAAGATTTATTCAACAACTTGATATGGAAAGTAACGGAAAGCAAGTTAGTAAAAATGGAGAATTAATTAATTATGAAACATCTCCTATTATTTGGGGCGAAACAGGAATAAACGCTCAGCACGCATTCTTTCAACTACTTCATCAAGGAACTCACATAAGTCCTATTGATTTAATTGTAAGTTTAGAAAAGCCACATGATATGCCAGAACATCATGAAATATTAATTAGCAATGTATTCGCTCAAGCTGAAGCATTTATGAAAGGTAAAACTAAAGAAGAAGTAAGAGCTGAATTAAAGCAAAGCAATCTAAGCGATAGCGAGATAGAAAAGCTTATTCCTCATAAAGAGTTTTCGGGAAATCGCCCTAGCAATACGATTTTATTAGAAAGAATTAGCCCTAGAAATTTAGGAAGTTTAATTGCACTTTATGAGCATAAAATCTTCGTTCAAGGTGTGATTTGGGGGATAAATAGCTTTGATCAATTTGGCGTTGAATTAGGCAAGACTTTAGCTAAGACAATTTTAGAAGAATTAAGAAGTGATATAAGTCACGAACACGATAGTTCAACTACAAATTTAATTAAATTATACAAAGATTTCAATCAAAAAGCTTAAGAGTTTAGGAATTTCATTTTGAAATTCCTATTTCAAATTCTTTTACATTTGTTACAATTTTTCACATTCTCGTAAAAAATCTATAAAATTTTTTGAATATACAAAAATTATTAATAAACCTTGATAAGATATTTCAAAATGATTTTTTAAAGGAGACATTATGAAAAGTTATCAAATGTATATTGATGGTGAGTTCGTACGCGAAAAAAGAGAAATGGCAGCTGTATATAATCCTGCTACAAAAGAGCAAGTTAGTGAATATCCACTAGGCACAAGAGAAGATGCTAAAAGAGCGCTTGAAGCAGCAAAAAGAGCAGGTAAAGAGTGGGAGGCACTTCCAGCTATTGAGCGTGCAGGATATCTTAAAAAAATAGCTCAATTAATTCGCCGTGATAGAGTAAAACTAGCTGATATTTTACAAGAAGAGCAAGGCAAGGTTAGAGGTTTAGCTGAGGTTGAGATTGATTTTGCGGCTGATTATTTAGACTATATGGCAGGATTTGCTAGAACTTATGAAGGCGAAATCATTCAAAGCGATAGAGCGAACGAAAATATATTTTTATTTAGAACTGCAATTGGTGTTACAACAGGGATTTTACCTTGGAACTTCCCGTTTTTCTTAATAGTTAGAAAACTTGCACCTGCGTTTGTTACAGGAAATACAATAGTAATTAAGCCAAGTAGCGAAACTCCAAATAACGCATTTGAGTTTGCAAAACTTGCTCATGAGGCTGGAGTTCCAAAAGGCGTTTTCTCACTTGTTAGTGGAAAAGGTAGTGAAGTAGGCGATGAGCTAAGCTCAAACCCACTTATAGGAATGGTAAGCGTAACAGGTAGCGTTGAAGCTGGAGTTAGGGTTATGCAAGCAGCTGCAAAAAATGTTATAAAAGTAAATCTTGAGCTTGGTGGAAAAGCACCTGCAATCGTTTGCAAAGATGCAAATATGGACTTAGTAATTCCTGCAATTAAAGCAAGTAGAATTTGCAATAACGGACAAGTTTGCAATTGTGCAGAACGCGTATATGTACATAAATCAAGATATGATGAGTTTATTAACAAAATGGCAGAAGAATTTAGCAAAATTACATTTGGAAATACTGCAAAAGGTAATTTTGATATGGGACCACTTATTAATGAAGCAGGGGTTAAAAATGCTGATGCAATGCTTAAACGCGCACTAGAGCAAGGTGCAAAATTAGAAGTTGGTGGCAAGATTACAGATACAAGTGGATACTTCTATCCTGCAACACTTTTAAGTAATGCAGACCACAAAAGCGATATTATGCAAAAAGAAATCTTTGCTCCGATTTTACCAGTAACAAGTTTTGATACTTTAGATGAAGCGATTGATATGGCAAATGATTGTGAATATGGCCTTACAAGTAGTATTTATACAGAAAATCTAAACACAGCGATGAGAGCTTGCCGTGAGATTAAGTTTGGTGAAACTTATATCAATCGTGAAAACTTTGAAGCTATGCAAGGATTTCACGCAGGATTTAGAAAGAGTGGCATAGGTGGTGCTGATGGTAAGCACGGACTTTATGAATACCTTGCAACTCATGTTGTTTATCTTGACTATAACACTAAGTTTAACGGCTAATATAAGGGGCTTAATGCCCCTAAAAAATTATAAATATGATTTGTTTTTTTATGTATAATATATAAAAAACAAGGATTATTATGAAAAAAATCACTTTATTTAGTTTAATTTGTGCTAATGCTTTGGCTTTGGAATTTATAGGCGTTGGTAATGATTCTATTAGTATGGGTTATGCAGGGGTTGCATTAAAGAACAATGATTATGCTTTATATTATAATCCATCTAGTATTATTTATACGAAAAATAGTATAAATTTTACTTTTGGTGCTAATTTTTATCAAAAGAATTTGTTAGAATTATCAAACATAAGCAAAGATACAAATAAAAATATAGAAAATAGCGTTAGTAAAATTAAGAATATTTTTACAATCTCTACTACTAGAGCTAGCAATGATAAATTTGGCAATATTGATTGCGTTATTGATGATTTTATAGCAAGAAATTTAAATAATAATAACGAAGATTTAAACCTTTTAGCAAACGCTTTTAATGATGAGAAAAATCATAATTCAAATTCTTTTGATGATACGATAATAAGCATTCAAGATAAATTATTGCAAGATAAAGGTCTAAATGATTTAATAAGACAAGAATTATTAATTTCTACAAATAATACTAGCGATGAATTAAATAATTTAGGTGTTGATAAAACTTTATTAGAAAATATTATAAATGATTATGATACTTCTAATGTTTTAGAAGTTATTAAAGTTTCAAAAGATGGTAATGCTAGTTTAGATGAATTATTATTAAGTATAGGAAATATAGATTTAAAAACATTTTTAGATAACAATACAACAAATGATTTAGATTTAATCTATAATGCTGTTTATGATAATGAAATAAATGCAAATATTATGAGTGCAATTACTTATAATCAAAGTTTAAGCTCTAATAGTGCTTTATCTTTAGGCGTGTTTAATGGCATTCATATTAATACTTATGCAGGTCTTAATTCTAATAAGAGTAGTTTGATTATTAAAGTAAAAGATAAAGATGAATTTGTTTATTTAAAACTATTTAAAATAGGCGATAAATTATATGCTAGTAGCGTTAGTGAGAGTGAATATTTAAATAATTCAGCCTTACAAAAAGGGGTGAAAAATCCTTTAAAGGCAACAACTTTAATGATAACAGAAGTGCCTATTGCTTATGCTAATAGTTTTGCATTGCCTTTTGGAGAATTAAGCGTTGGGGCTAGTTTTAAATATATGAATATTAAAGCTTATTCTATAAATAAAGGCATAGAACTTGATATTAATGGAATAAACTCAAGTGATTTAAATATAAGAAAAGATTTAAATAACGCAAGGACTACAAATACAATAGGGCTTGATTTTGGTCTTTTATATAGTTATGAAGATTTTAGCACAGGTTTAGTGATTAAAAATATAAATACACCTAAGATAAAATTTCATAATAATGAATATATAAGATTAAATCATCAGATAAGATTAGGCTTTGCTTATATGTATGATAAATATACTTTTGCTTTTGATAGTGATTTAACTTCTAATAATACTTTATCAATTAGAAAGCCAAAATCTCAACTTTTAGGTGGCGGTATCAAATATAATTTTAATGATAGTTTTAATTTAAGGGGCGGATTTGCTTATGATCTTAAAAAAGATGAAGGCTTAATTTTAACCACTGGATTTAATTTATTTAATGTATTTGATTTAGCACTTGCAAGTGGCTTAAAATCAAGCAAGTGCGATAAAGACGTATGTAAAGTATCTAGCCAAATTCCTAATTATTTTGATTTAAGACTAGCTTTTAGTTATAGTTGGTAATTCATTTTAATTTTAGGATTTAGTTTAAATTTATCTTTTTTAATAGGCTTTGCTTTACGATTTGCATTTGGCTTTATAAAAGCCTTTCTAACATCGTTTGTGATATTTGTGCCTAAAAAAATTTCTAAAATCTTAGCAAGTTCTCTTGCTTTTAGATTTAAAATATTTACTTTTATATCACAAGCGTTGTTATAAAGCGGCATTCTTTTATCGTAAAGTAGCTTTGCCTTTTCATCAAATAATGGGCGTTTTGTATCGTTTTTTAGTCTATTTGCGATTTTATAAAAACTAAGGTCTAAAAACACTACAAAACCCATTTTTCTTAAATCTTGTAAATTAGCAAAACCCCCACCGCAAGAGATGATTAAATCACTTTTAGTGGCTAATTCATCTCTTAATTCCTGTTCTAAATTCCTAAAATATTCTTCGCCATATTTAGCAAAGATTTCTTTAATCTCAAGCCCTGTTCTTTGTTTTATTACATAATCAGTATCAACTACTTCTTTTTTAATAATTTTACTTAATCTCCTTGCTGTTGTGCTTTTACCACAGCCCATAAAACCTATTAGAACAATGTTTTTCATTTTTGCTTCATTAATTCAGCTATTAAAAATGCAAGTTCAAGCGCTTGATCAGCATTTAATCTAGGATCGCACTGAGTTTCATAGCGTCTTGCTAAATCACTTTCGCTAACTCCAACACTACCACCTAAGCATTCGGTAACATTTTGTCCTGTCATTTCAAAATGAACGCCACCTGGATTTATATTATTTGCTCTTGCAATATGCCAAAATGCCTTTACTTCATCTAAAATATCATCAAATTTTCTAGTCTTATAGCCATTTATACTTTGAGTATTTCCGTGCATTGGGTCTATGCTATAAACTATATTTCTTTGCTCTTTACTAAGTTCTTTAAAGATATTTTCAAGATTTTTAATCTTACTTGCACCCATTCTAATAATTATATTAAGTCTTCCTGCTTCATCTTGCGGATTTAGCTTATCAGCAAGTGTAAGTATATCGCTAGCGCTTGCATTTGGTCCTATTTTTACGCCTATTGGATTTTTTACTCCACTTAAAAAATGAACATGAGCGTCATCAAGCCCACGAGTTCTTTCGCCAATCCAGAGCATATGAGCCGAACAATCATAATAAGCACCACTTAAGCTATCAATTCTAGTAAGTGCTTCTTCATAAGGTAAAAGCAATGCTTCATGGCTTGTATAAATCTTTGTTTCATGTAATCTTGAATCATTTAAGCTAGTAATTCCACAAGCTTTAAAAAAATCAAGCGCTTGAGTTAGTCTTTGTGTAAGTTCAGCGTATTTATCATCAATATCAGCACGTCTTACGAAGCCTAAATTCCACTTATGAACTTGAGCTAAATCAGCAAGTCCACCTACGCTAAATGCACGAAGTAGGTTAAGTGTTGCAGAACTTTGCATATATGCTTTTAGCATTTTTTTTGCTTTTGGTTTTCTTGCACTTTCACAAAATGCACAATCGTTTATAATATCTCCACGATAGCTAGGCAAACTTATTCCGTCTTTATTCTCAAAATCAGAGCTTCTAGGCTTTGCAAATTGTCCTGCCATACGAGCGATTTTTACTACCTTTTTTGACCCACCAAATTGTAAAACCAAAGCCATTTGTAAAAAAAGTTTAAACAAATCTCTAATATTATTTGCACTAAAATCGCTAAAACTCTCAGCACAATCTCCACCTTGAAGTAAAAATGCTTCCCCCCTGCAAACTGCTGCTAATTCGTTTTTTAGCTCATTTGCTTCCATTGCAAAAATTAAAGGTGGATATGATTTTAATTCATTTACCACATTTTCTAATTCTTCTTTATTTTCATAAACAGGTTGCTGAAGTGCTTTATAATTTTTGTATGAATCTAGCGACCAAGTCATTGTTTCTCCTTTTTTATTTTGATAAACTATGATTATATGAGATAAGTTTTACATTTTAAGGAACAATTTTAATGAATTATGGATTTTTTGTAGCTTTTATTGTTTTTACTTTTTGGGGATTAGTTCCTATTTTTTATAAACAACTTGATACTCTTGATGCCTTTGTTGTAATGTCGCATAGAATTATTTGGTCTGTTATTTTTCTAGCTATATTTTTAATAATTATAGGGCAATTTAAAAAAGCTTTAAGTGAATTAAAATCTTTAAAAATGGCTATTAATTTATTTCTTTGTGGGGCTTTAATTAGTGGAGATTGGGGTCTTTATATTTATATGATTCAAAAGAATTTGATTTTGGAAACTTCTTTGGGTTATTTTATTAGCCCTTTGTTTGGGATATTATTTGCTAGAGTATTTTTAAAAGAAAAAATGAGTAAATTAGGAATAATTAGCATTGCTTTGGTTTTGTATTCATGTTTACATGAAGTATTTACTTTAGGAAGTTTGCCAATACTCTCAATCACTTTAGCTTTGCTTGTTAATTTTTATACCATAATTCGTAAAAAAGTATATGTTAGTAGTATTTATGGCTTTTTTCTTGAAACTTTATTAATAACTCCTTTTGCTTTAATATATTTATTTTATATTCCAAGAACTTTAGCTCATTTTGATATTGATTATTTAGGATTATTATTAGCTCTTAGTGGGCTTGTAACTTTACTGCCTATGTTAGGATTTAATTATGCAACGCAAAAATTAAGCCTAACCTTGCTTTCATATATGCAATATATTTGCCCGATAATTTCTTTTTTAGTTGCTATTTTTTTATACAATGAGCCAATAAATCAAGATAAATTAATATCATTTATTATAATTTTTATTGCAGTTGCTTTAAGCATTTATGATAATGTTTTTAAAAAAGGGTTGAAAAATGGATGAATATGGACTTTATATAATAGGCACTATTATAGTAATTGCTATTTTTGCAGCAATTTTAAAAAAAGTTTTAGCCGAGCTTGATAAACATGGAGATTTTGTAAGAAAGGAAGTTGTAAAAACTCCTAATTTTACAAAAGAAGAAGTGCTTAGTTTAATTAATAACGAAAATGAAAAATGTGCCTTGCTTTGCGAAAGTTTAGAAGAAATCTTTAATAAATATGCAAATTTAATGCCTGAAAATGATAAGCAAAAAGCTTTAGCTTTAATTTCAGTCTTAAATAATATTAAAACTTTAGCTAGTGATGAATTAAAAGATAAATTATTAAATCTTTTACCAGAATTTGAAGAATGTGTTAAAAAATCTTTAGGCGAAGAAAAAGCTAAAGAATTTTTTGAACTCTCAGCTGCAAAATATAATGAAATTTTTAAGGATTAAAATGAAAGAATTATTAATAAATAAGCTTTTTAAATTTTCAAATGAACCCGTTAAGTTTTTAGATTTAGTAGAAGCTAATTTGCTTTATAATGAAGGAATGCTAATTGACCCTGCTAAGCTTCATTTTAAGTTTAATTATTTTAATACTTATTTTATATATTTTATTTTTTGTTTTATTGTTCTTGCTCCGCTTACATTAGCAACTCATTTTTTATTTGAAAAAATTGATTTTCACTTTAGTATTTTAAGTGCTGTTTTTGTAACTTCTGCTATTTTTATATGCTTTGATATTTTTAAAATTTATACTAGAAAAATAGCAAGCCTAAAACAAATAAAAGCAGCTTGGCAACTTCACTTGCCGCATTTTGAATATGATAAATATAATTTAGTTTTAGTAGAAATTTATACAAAAGCAAAAGAACAAAACATTCCAAAAACAAAATTAGAGCAATATATTTTAGAAAATCTAGTAAAAAGGGGTTAAAATGAAATTAATTAGATTTATTAAAGATAATGTTGTTTATCATGGGCATTTAGGAGATAATGGTAAGGTTGGATATTTTAAAAATTATACTTCTTATTTTGATAAATTAGACTTAATTGAAGATGCTTTTATGTTAAGTGAAGTTAAATTACTTGCACCTATTAAAGCTCCTTATCAAGATATTATTTGCTTAGGAATTAATTATCTTGAACACGCAAAAGAAAGCTACGCTTTTAAAGGTGTTGAGTTTGATGGCAAAAGAGAAGAAGCAGTGTATTTTGCAAAAAGAGTAAATGAGTTTTCAAATCCATTTGACATACTTGATATAAAAGGCGAAAAATTAGATTATGAATGCGAACTTGCATTTATACTTAAAAAAGATGCTTATAAATTAGATGATAATTCTAATTTTGATGATTATATTCTAGGTTATACTATTTTAAACGATGTTAGTGAAAGAGCAATTCAAAACAAACACAAGCAATGGTATATGGGAAAAAGCTTAGCTAATTCTTGTCCATTTGGTAGCTTTATAAATACCGATTTAAGTATAAAAGAAGCTAGTAATTTAAAAATAGAATGCTTTGTAAATGATGAATTAAGACAAAGTTCTAATACAAATCTTTTAATTTTTGATATTCCTTATATTTTAAAAGAATTATCAAATTATACAAAGCTAAAAGCAGGAAGTATTATTAGCACAGGAACGCCTAGTGGAGTAGGAATGGGCTTTAATCCTCCTAAGTTTTTAAAGAGTGGGGATAAAATTGAATGTAAAATTGAGCGTCTTGGCTCATTAATAAATTATATAAAGTAAGGATAATATGAACGCAGCATTACTAAGTAAAAAAATAAATACAAACTATAAAACAACAGCTTATGAAATCCATAAGGATTGGGAAAATCCTTATGCTCCAAAGGGCGTAGTGCCTAGAATTAGCAAAGCCGAAGCGCTTAATTTATTGCAAAATTGTGATTTAGCTACTTTAGGACAAATTGCTTTTGGTGTAAAAAGAAAACTTCATCCAAATAAACTTACAACCTTTGTAGTTGATAGGAATATTAATTACACAAATATTTGTTTAGTTGATTGTAAATTTTGTGCTTTTTATCGTCATGCAAAGGATAGTGATAGTTATATTTTAAGTTATGAAGAAATAGGCACAAAAATTGAAGAATTACTTGCAATAGGTGGCACTCAGATATTATTTCAAGGTGGGGTTCATCCAAAGCTTGATATTACTTGGTATGAAGAATTGTTAAAATATATAAGCACAAATTATCCTAGCATTACAATTCATGGTTTTAGTGCAGTTGAGATTGAATATATTGCAAAAATTAGCAAAATTAGCACAAAAGAAGTTTTATCTAGAATGAGCGATGCAGGGTTGTTTTCAATTCCTGGAGCTGGAGCTGAGATTTTAAGCGATAGAGTAAGAGATATCGTTGCACCTAGTAAGTGCGATACTGCTACTTGGCTTAGAATTCACAAAGAAGCTCACGAATTAGGCTTACTTAGTAGTGCTACGATGATGTTTGGACATATTGAAAGTGATGAAGAAATAATTGAACATTTAGATTATTTAAGAAATCTTCAAGATATTACTGGTGGTTTTAGAGCCTTTATTTTATGGAGCTTTCAAGGAAAAAATACGAGATTAAAGGCTGAAAATCCAAACCTAATGCATGCAAGTTCAAATCGCTATTTAAGATTATTAGCAATATCAAGAATTTATCTTGATAATTTTGCAAATATTCAAAGCTCTTGGGTTACTCAAGGCTCAATGATAGGACAACTTGCATTAAAATTTGGAGCAAATGATTTAGGCTCAACTATGATGGAAGAAAATGTTGTTGCAGCTGCAGGTGCAAAATATAGAATGAATGAAGAGCAAATGATAGAATTAATCCGTGATATAGATGAAATTCCAGCGAAAAGAGACACAGCATATAATATTTTGGAATATTACAATGAATAATTTTATACATTTAAAAACTAATGATGATTTAGTTTATTTAAGCATAAACTATCCAAATTACGGAAGAATTAAAAACAATGCAAACGCAATGGCTGCTGAGTTTTTTTATAACGAGAGTTTAGATGATGAGTTTTATATAAAACTTGAGCAAAAGGCTATAGAAATTACTGCTAGTGCTAATTTTTTTGATTTTACATTTGATTTAGTATGCCTTAAAAAAGAGCTAAAAACTTGCTTAAAAGCTTTTAAAACTATGTTAAATTATGATGATTTTAAAAATTATGATTTGATTAAATATAAGATAAAAAATTATTTTTTAATTCATCTTCAAGAATACGATAATCTAGCAAAGATGAGATTATACGAAAATTATTTTCAAGCAGATTTTAAAAATGATAAATTTGGAGATTACGAAAATCTAAATGAAAAGGATTTTAAAGAATACATAAAAAATTTTCAAAATCAAACTAACAAAATCGTAATAAGTGCAAATTTAGATGAAGCAGAATTAAAAGAAATTAAAGAGCTTTTAAATGTAGGTAACTCAACTTATGAAAGCTTAAAAACAAATGAGAGCTTTTATAAAGAAGAGAGCAAAAACATTTCTCAAGCATTTGTTAGATTTATCTCAAGTGTTGAGATTAATTCGCTTAAGCAAAGAGCTATAATTGGGCTTACTAGCTATGTTTTAGGCGGTGGCTTTGGCTCAAGAATTACCGAAGAAATAAGGGTTAAAAGGGGCTTAGCGTATTCGGCTTTTGCCTTTTTTACTGCATTTAAGAAAAACTTTTTAATTCAAGGCTATTTACAAACTAAAAACAAAAGCAAAGATGAAGCGATTAAGATAGTAAAAGCTGAGTTTGCTAGATTAATTAGTGATGGAATTAGCGAAGATGAGTTTAAAAAGGCTAAAGAATTTTTAGTAGGTAGTGAGATTTTAAAATACGCAACCACTCAAAATAGACATTTAATAGCTTGTAGTGAGTGTTTTAATGATTTAGCGCAAGGCGAGTTAAAACAAATTACTCAAATTATAAAAGATTTAAAATTATGTGAATGTAATGAATTATTAAAATCACAAACTTTAATAAATAATTTAAGTTTTTATGTAATTAGTGGCAATGAATAAAGATTTAGAAAAATTAGCTTGTAAGGATTTAATAGATTTAGCGCTTTTAATGCCTAAAAAATTTGATGATTTAAGGCTAAATGATGCACCTATTTTAAATGAATTAAATTGCACAAAAGTAGTTATAAAATCTAAAAAACAATTAGCCGGCAAAAGGCTTACATGTATTGCGTATTCATATAATTGGGAATGCGAATGCACTGTTACCATATTTAATGCAAGACCTTTTCATAATGCCTTATTTGCTATTAATAAAGAGCTACTTATTTATGGAAGATTAAATGATTTTGCTGGGCTTTTGCAATTTGTTAATCCAAAAATAATCAAAAATAGTGGAGAAATCACTGCAAATTATATGATAAAAGGCGTAAGTGATAAGAGTATTAGCGAAATTAAAAAGAAATATTTAAATTACGAGAGCCTAAAAGCTTATGATTTATTAGATGAGCATATAAAATTGCTTTTAACAATGAGCGAAAACTCAGCAGATGCAATGCTTTTGCTAAATAGCGATGAATTAAATGAATGCTTAAAATTCGTTGAGATTTTTCATCATATTAGAAGACTAAATGAAACTTATAAAAATGATACTTTATATAAAAAACTTAAAACTCATGATATAAATAAATGGCTAAAAAGCTTGCCATTTAGCCCTACAAACGATCAATTAAAAGCTATATTAGATATTAAAAGTGATTTAGAAAACGCAAAGCATAAAATTAGAATTATAATGGGAGATGTTGGCTGTGGAAAAAGCTTAGTGATTTTTGCAGCAGCTTTAATGACTTATCCAAATAAAGCTATTTTAATGGCTCCAACGAGTGTTTTAGCCCAACAACTTTATGAAGAAGCCAAAAGACTTATGCCAGGATTTGTAAAAATCTTGCACTTTAGTGGGACTAAAACAAAATTTATGCAAGATGAATTACAAGATGCAAATTTTGTAATAGGAACTCATGCTTTGCTTTGGGCTGATATTGGCGATGCAAGTTTGGTTATGATTGATGAGCAACAAAGATTTGGCGCAAAACAAAGAATGAGATTAAAAGAACTTGCAACTACAAATGATATAAATCCACATTATATAGAGTTTAGTGCTACGCCGATTCCACGAACTACGGCGTTAATTAATAGTGATATTTATAGTTATTCATTCATAAAAGAGCTACCTTTTAAAAAAGAAATTGAAACAAAGCTAATTACGATAGAGCAAAGCAAGGAGTTATTTAATCATATAAGAATTGAAAACGAAAAAAACCATCAAGCAATAATCGTATATCCTTTAATAGAAGAGGGTAAAACCAACACTTATAAGCCACTTGAAAGCGTTATACCTTACTATGAAAAGCATTTTAAAAATGTTTATTATACGCATGGCAAGGATAAAGAAAAGGATAATGTATTAAGCGAATTTGCTTTAAAGGGCGATGTATTGCTAAGCACTACGATTATTGAAGTTGGAATTTCTTTGCCTCGCCTTAGTATTATCGTAATTGTTGCACCTGAGCGATATGGTTTATCAACTCTTCATCAGCTTCGTGGAAGGGTTGGAAGAAATGGGGTTAAGAGTTATTGTTATTTGCTTAGCAAGAATGATTTTAGTGATAGGCTAATAGAGTTTAGCAAAACTCTTGATGGATTTAAAATAGCTGAAATTGATTTGGCAAATCGTAAAAGTGGTGATTTGATTGATGGAGATTATCAGCACGGAGCTAGCTTTAAATACTTTGATGAAACAAGCGATAGTGAAATTTTACAAAAAGCAAAAGAATATATTCATAAATTACAAGATAAATAAAACTTCAAATTCCTATTTTAAATTCTTTAAAAAATCGTGGAATTTGAAATAGAAATTTGCTTTAGCAATGATTAAAATAAATTATAAGTAATATAAAATTAAGTTCCTAATTCAAGAATTTGAATTAGGAATTAGGTTTATTTGCTAATAAATCTTAGCCAGATATAGCCAAGCACGGCTGAGACAAAAGAAGCGCTTAATATGGCTAGTTTTGCACTATTAAATAATTCAGGTGTGTTTTCAAATACAAGTGTATTTATAAAAAAGCTCATAGTAAAGCCAATGCCTGTAAGTATGCAAACGCCATATAATTGCAATTTATTTGATGGTAATTTAAAGCCAAATTTAGAAGCAATTAATACAAAGCTAAAAACTCCTAATTGCTTACCTACAAAAAGTCCTAAAAATACTCCAAAAAATACAGCATTAAAATCATTTAAGCTCAATCCACTTACTAAAACTCCCGCATTAAATAATGCAAATAATGGCAAGATAAGATAATTTACATAAGGGGTTAAATCGTGCATAATATGTTCTAAAAATTCTTTATTATCTTTAGTTTTTAGTGGGATAAAAAATGCACACGCCATTCCAGCTAGTGTTGCATGAACGCCACTTTTTAGAACACAAACCCAAATAAAAATACCAACAATTACATAAAGACTTTTTATGCAAATATGTAAGTAATTTAGCACTAATAAAACCGCTAAACCACAAGTTGCTAAGCTAAGGCTTAAAATACTCAAATCATTCGTATAAAATAAGGCGATTATGATAATTGCAGCAATATCATCAAATATCGCAAGGCTTAGTAAAAACAAGGTTAAAGATTTTGGAATACGATTTCCTAAAAGCAGTAACACTCCTAAAGCAAAGGCAATATCCGTTGCAGTTGGTATTGCAAATCCTTGCAGTGCAAAGCTATCGTTAATATTTATAAAGCTATAAATTAAAGCAGGTACAATCACTCCGCCTAAAGCCGCTATTAAAGGTAAGCTCGCTGCTTTAAAATTGCTTAATTCACCTATTAAAATCTCTTTTTTAACCTCAAGTCCTACCCAGAAGAAAAATATAGCCATAAGCCCATCATTTACCCATAAAGTAAGTGGTTTTATGAGATTTAAATCACCAAAAATTACCCCAGCTTTATAATTTGTAATAAGTTCGTAAAATCCATTCAAGCTAGAGTTTTTAAGCACAAGTGCTAATATTGCCATAAAAATTAGCAAACACGGAGCAAAAAGCTCATGAGTTATAATTCTTTTCAACATTTACTCTCCTTGTTATAAAAATTATTTTTTATCAAGAAAAGTTTGCAAAACTCTTAACGAAAGCTCATTTAAGCATTTATATGCTATATCATTGTCCATTAATTCATTTTTTGTTTTATTTGGATATTCATTTGTTAAGGAAAAACAATTTTTAAAATCGCTCTTATTAATTCCACAAAAAATTATTAAATCTTTTTTATAAATTTCGCATAAATTATTTATAGAGCCAATTACCTTTCCCATCATGCTCTGCTCATCAAATGCTCCTTCGCCTGTTATTACAAGGCTTGAGTTTTTGACATTTTCTTCTAAATTTAAAAGATTTTTAATATACGAAAATCCGCTTTCAAATTCCGCATTCAAAAAGGCTTTAAAGCCAAAGCCAAGCCCTCCAGCAGCACCCATTCCTTCTAAAAAAGCAAAATCATTTTTAAAATATTTTTCACAAATAAGGGCAAAATTTCTTAAGCCTAAATCTAGTAATTTTATTTCTTCATCATTTGCGCCTTTTTGTCTTGCATAGACAAATGCTGCACCATTGCTTCCATAAAGCGGATTTACCACATCACAAGCTATTTTAAAGCTACAATTTTTTAATTCTTTTAAGACATTTTTATCATTTATGTTTTTTATTTTTATTAGATTTTCTCCGATAGGTAAAAGCTCATTATTAAACTCATCTAAAAACTTATATCCTAAAGCACTTAGCATTCCTATTCCAGCATCAGTGGTTGCTGAGCCACCAATTCCTATTATAAATTCCTTCGCGCCTTTTTTAATCGCATCTTTTATAGCAATGCCAAGTGATTTCGTGCTAGTTTTGCAAGGATTTTTCTCATCTTCGCTAAGTTGTGCAAGTCCTGCAAACTCAGCCATTTCAAAAAATGCTCTTGTATCCTTTAAAAGATAGTAACCATTATAATCTCTTTTGCCATAGGCGTTTTTTAGCTTTAAATAAATTTTATCAGCATTTAAATTAGAATTAATACTTTCTAAAAAGCCTTCTCCACCATCAGAAATAACATAAGATTTATAAGCAATGTTTAGCTTTTTACAAGCATTAGATATAGCTTCGTTAGCTTCGTTTGAGCTAAGAGAGCCTTTAAAACTATCGCAGATTATTAAAGCGTTCATTTTTTAATCCTTTTTAAAATAAAAAATATAAGCAAAAAGCTAAAAAACAATGTAGCAGCAATATCTAGCAAAAACTCATTCATAATAAAGCTCCGTTTTTTTAGGTAGCATAAGTGTATTATCGGTATATTTTAGATATTTTAATTTTAAAGCATAGATTTCATGTTTTAATGCAAATCTTGCTTGTTTATATGCACTTAGATAAAGCGATTTTTGAGTTTCATTTGCTTTTAACAAAACTCCTTGAATAGAAACGCCTTTTATAGGATTAGTTGAATAAATTGCAGCCGAGCTAATCTCGTTTAATTTTATATGCCTTGATTTAGGCGATGAGATGAAAAGCAAAGCTTCGTTGCTTTCATCATAAACATAAAAAACACTAGCACTATAAGGCTCATTTGTTGATATTATGCAAACATTATTGCTCTTTAAAAATTCATTAATTTTATATTTCAATATCAATTCCAACAGGGCAATGATCAGATCCCATCACATCGCTTAAAATAAAGGCATCTTTTAAATAAGGAACTAAATTATTTGATATGAAAAAATAATCAATTCTCCAACCAACATTCCTACTTCTAGCAGCTGCTCTGTAACTCCACCACGAATACTTTTCAGGAATATCTCCATTTATATGTCTAAAAGTATCAACAAATCCAGCATCAAGCAATCTATCAATCCACTCACGCTCAATTGGTAAAAATCCACTTGTTTTTTCATTTACTTTTGGATGAGTTAAATCTATTGGGCGATGTGCTGTATTTACATCTCCACAGATTATGATTTTTTTGCCATCTAATAATATTTTTTTTAAATATTCTAAAAAATCATCATAAAATTTCATCTTGTATTCAAGTCTTTCATCACCGCTTTGTCCGTTAGGAAAATAGATATTAAATAATACAATATCTTTAAACCTATGCTCTAAAACTCTTCCTTCATCATCAGGGAAAAACTGAGCTAGATTAGTTTCACAATCAAAGTTTAAAAAACTCATAACACCAGAATATCCAGCTCTTTTAGCTGAGTTTGATTTAATATCTTTAAAACCTAATTTATCTAAATCTTTTGGAAATTTATCAGGACTTGCTTTTATTTCTTGAATACCTAAAAAATCAGTTGGGTATTTTTCTAAAAACGAAAAACCATCTTTATCATAAATTGCTCTTAAACCATTAACATTCCACGAAATTAATCTCAAAACTATTCCTTAAATTTACTTATTTATAATGCTAAAAACTATACAAAAAGGTAGTAAATGCTAAGACTAAATCCCATATTATTTAATTTTATTTTAAGTTTATATATATTTTTTATGAATTATTTTTCTATGCTTAATTTTTTATCAAGCAAGATAAATGATTATGTATTTTTATTAATTTCTTATGCAATTTTCTTTTTGCTTATATTTTTAGCTATTAATATTTTATGTTTTTTTAGATTTTTTGCATATTTCTTTTATGTTTTATTGGTAATTAGCACGGGATTTGCTATGTATTTTGTAAGCACTTATGGTGTAGTAATTGATACTATTATGATTCATAGCTTATTTGCTACTGATATTAAAGAAGCTAATGATTTTTTATCTTGGCATTTTTTTGTATTTATATTTTTAAGCGTAGTTTTACCATTAATATTATTAAAGTTTTTAAGAATTAAAGCAGATTGTAAAAAATCTCAATTGCTTATGATTTTAATAAATACCATTGCTTTATCAGGAATATTGTTTGCTAGTTCAAAAACCCTTATACCTTTTTTAAGAGCAAATGATATTATTAGGTATTACAATGTTCCTTTTTATCAATTTTATTCAAGCTATAAATTAGCAAAAATGTATTTTACTCCTAAAAAAGAGCTACAAAAAATAAGCCTTGATGCAAAAATGAATGATGATAATGTAAGTAAAACTTTTATTTTAGTAGTTGGTGAGACTGCAAGGGCTAAGAATTATTCTTTAGGCGGATATGCTAAAAATGATACTAATTTTTATACTAAAGATTTGGGAGTTCATTATTTTTCTAATTTTTCATCTTGCGGGACCGCTACGGCTCAGTCTTTACCTTGTATGTTTTCAATTCATAATAGAGTAGATTTTTCTAAAACTGAAAATTACGAAAATGTTTTAAGTGTTTTAAAACGCTTCATAGATGTTTATTGGCTTGATAATAATACAGGCGGGTGCAAAGGCGTTTGCAACGGAATAAAATCAATTATAAAAGCAAAAGATTATGATGGTTGGTTAGTTGATAGTGCTAGTGAATTATTAGCAAATAAAAAAGATAAAAATACTTTAATAATAGTGCATTTGCAAGGTTCTCATGGGCCAAGCTATTATTTAAGATACCCAAAAGAATTTGAAAAATTTAAGCCTATTTGTAATACAAATAAACTTCAAGAATGTAATGAAGAAGCTTTATATAATACTTATGATAATACCTTGCTTTATACTGATTATTTAATTTCTAAATTAATTAAGCTTTTAGAAAAAGATAATGCAGATAAAAAAGCTTTATTTTATTTAAGCGATCATGGAGAGAGTTTAGGCGAAAATGGGTTTTATTTACACGGAATGCCGTATTATTTAGCACCGAAAGAGCAAATTCAAATTCCAGCAATTTTGTGGATGAATTATGAATATGTAAATAAAAATAAGTTAGCTTTTGATTTATCTCAAGATAATTTATTTAGCACTTTGTTAGGATTTTTTAATATTTCTACAAAAGATTATAAAAATAATTATGATTTATTTAATGATAATTTAGAAAATAATTTATAGAAAATATAAAAATTATAAAATTTTATAAAATTTTTATTTACTTTAATATTATTTTAATAATTTGTTGTATATAATTATGCATTCCTTGTTTTTAAAAAGGGTTGCTAAAAATAATCGTTAATCATTTTTCAACTATACTCCTAAATGCAGCCCTTTTTTTATTCTTTTTAACATTTACGATTTTTTCTTATTATTTCCAAATATTAACTTTTTAAAGGAGATTTATGAAGAAATTATTGTTATTTTTATGTGTTTTAGCTTATGCTGATTTGTATGATACAAAAGATTATGCAAAAGCTTATCCTGTATTAAAAAAAGAATGTAATAAAGACAACGCTAATTCTTGCTACAAATTAGGAAAAATGAATGAGTTTGGCTTAGGAACTGGGATTTCTTATTCTTATGCTTATAAATATTATAAAAAATCTTGTGACTTAAATAATAAAGAAGCTTGTGGAGAGCTTGGAAAAATGTATTATTTAGGTTTAGGGGTTGAAAAAAATATCAAAAAAGCAAATGAATTATTAGAAAATGCTTGTAAAAATGATGTTTATAGTGCTTGTGATTCTTATGCTTATTTACAAAAAACAGAATATAAAGTATTTAAACAAGATGAGTTATTAAAAGCTTGTAATGGTGGAATAGCAAGTTCTTGTGTTGAGATTGCTGATAAAATAAGCCCTATTCAAGGAATAGATTTGTATTTAAGAGCTTGTGGTTTAGGAGATGATTTAGCTTGTCAAATGGCTGCTAATTGGTATATTACTTCTCAAGCAGTAAATAATAAAATAGCTAATTTTTCAGAATTAAGCGATAAAGAATGCAAAAATAATAATTATAAAGCTTGCAATTCAATTGCTAATGTTTATAGAAATTTAAACAATATAGAAAAAGCTAAAGAATATTATGATTTAGCTTGTAAGTTAGACGATAGTAATTCTTGCTCTAGCTTAGCAGTTATTCAAGAACAAAGCAAAGAATTTGAATTAGGAATTAAGAATTACGAAAAAGCTTGTGATTTAAAAGATTCTTATTCATGCGCTAGACTTGGATTTATGTATAAAGAAGGCTTAAAAGATAATGATAAAACATACATAAAAGAAAACGCTTCAAAATCTAAAAAATATTTTAAACAAGCTTGTGAGTTAGGAAATACTAGAGTTTGTGAATAAAAAAAGGGCAAATAAGCCCTTTTTTAAAAAATTATTCAAAATTGCACCTTAGGGAAACAATAAAATTAATACAACTTCGTTAAATTTTCTTCGTTTTACAATTAACAAGGAGAAAATATGGCAGAAGCTGGAAAAATTATTAAATTAACAGGCGATGTTAAAGCTGTTAATGAACTTAGTGAAAAGTCACTAAATTTAGGAGATATAGTATTATTAAACGATACTATTAAAACAATCGGAGAAAATGCTAGTGTTGATATAGAACTTAGCAGTGGCAGAGTTTTACACATAGCAGGCGATAATGTTGCTAAATTAGATAAGAGTATTTTATCAAATGATAGCTTTGAAAATGAAGCTGCAATTGATGATAAAATCAATAGCTTAATCAATAATATAGTAAATAATAATGGCGAAATTGAGCTTGATGCAACTGCTGCAGGTGATGCAGGTGCGACTACTGCAACAGGAACTTTAAATGATGTGGTATTTGCACAATCAGGTAGCGAGAGTGAAGTTTATGCAGATGTTTTATCAAGAGAAGTTGATGGGACAATTATTACTACAAACAATACAATAAATGGTGTAAATTTAGAGCAAGTTGCTGAAGAAGTAGCTAACGTTGTTATACCAGAAACTAAACCTGAAGAAAAACCAGAAGAAGGCAATGGTGAAGATATAACAAATCCTGACAATGGCAATAATAATCCTGAAGAAGGTAATGGAAATAACACTCCGGAAGAAAAACCAGAAGAAAAACCAGAAGAAGGAAACGGAAACAATCAACCTGAAGAAGGTAATGGCGATAATAATCAACCAGAAACTAAACCAGAAGAAAAACCTGAAGAAGGCAATGGCGAAGATATAACAAACCCTGACAATGGCAATAATAATCCTGAAGAAGGTAATGAAAATAACACTCCGGAAGAAAAACCTGAAGAAGGAAACGGCAACAATCAACCTGAAGAAGGTAATGGTGATAATAATCAACCAGAAACTAAACCTGAAGCAGTAAATGCTAATATAAATGTAGATATATTTGATAACAAAGGTTCAAATATTGAAAACACAATAAACAATAATAAAGAAATAATAATTAGTGGAACAATAAATCCTATTGATGCTAATGGCAATAAAGTTGAAATCAATACAGATAAAGTAACTATTACTATTAATGGCGATAAAGTAAGTGCTACAATCAATCCAGATGGCTCATTTACAATTAATTATGCTCCAAATAAAGATGGAGAAATTAAAGTTGAAGTTAGTTATGATTTAGGAAATGGTAATGTTGTTAAAGGAGAAACTAATACAATAGTAGATATTACAGCTCCTGAGATTACAGATTCTAAAGCAGAAGTTGTAGATGATAACATAGTAATATCAGGTAAAACAGAGCCTGAAGCAACAATTACTGCTCCAAATGGAGATAAAGTAGTAGCAGATAAAGATGGTAATTTTGAAATTACTATTCCAAATAACGGCGATAATAAAGTAGAAATTAGTGTAACTGATAAAGTTGGTAATACTAATGAAAATACAACTACAATAGATGTAATTCAACCTGAAGTTAAACCAGAAGCTCCATTGTTTGATAACCTAATCATTACAGAAATCAACGGAGATGAAACTGTAAGCGATGACTTAGCTAAAGTTGATAGCGATAAATTAGTAATCAATGGTAAGCTTGAAAACTTCACAGGTAAAGCAGGTGATTATGAGTTTAATATTACAAGCAATATCATAGGAAGTGATTCAAATAGCACTAAAGTTATAGCTAAAGTTGATGAGAATGGAAACTTCACATTTACACTAGATACAAATGTAACTACAAATGATCAAGGTGCTATTAGAGTTGAGTTTGATGGTAAAACTGATACAGTAAGAGTTGAAAGTGTTGCAACTAAACCAGAAGAGCCAGCAGATACAGAAGCACCTGTAATTAGTGGTGTAACAGCAACTCCAACTGAAGATGGTAAATTTGTAATAGAAGGAAATACAGAGCCAGATGCAGTAGTAACAATTACTAAACCTGATGGAAGTAAAGAAGAAGTTAAAGCTGATGCTAATGGTGATTTCAAATTCGAACTTGACAATGTAAAAGATGGCGATAAGTTTGACTTAGTTGCAAGAGATGAAGCAGGTAATGTAAGTAATAGTGTTGATGTAGTAGCATCTATTCCAAATACAGAAACTCCGGAAGAGCCAGTAAATCCTACATTTGACAGTCTAATCATTACAGAAATCAACGGAGATGAAACTGTAAGTGATGACTTAGCTAAAGTTGATAGCGATAAATTAGTAATCAATGGTAAGCTTGAAAACTTCACAGGTAAAGCAGGTGATTATGAGTTTAATATTACAAGCAATATTATAGGAAGTGATTCAAATAGCACTAAAGTTATAGCTAAAGTTGATGAGAATGGAAATTTCACATTTACACTAGATACAAATGTAACTACAAACGATCAAGGTGCTATTAGAGTTGAGTTTGATGGCAAAACTGATACGGTAAGAGTTGAAAGTGTTGCAACTAAACCAGAAGAGCCAGCTGAGATAAATGTAGAACTTACTTACAAAGATGGTAGCTTAGTAAATGCAAATGATACTATTAAAGATACTATTATAGTTAAGGGTGAAGTAAGTGGTATTCCAGATGGAACAAAACTTATTATTTCAATAAGTGATAGCCCTTATGATGGTGCAGGTATAGGAACCGTAGAAGTAGTTAATGGTAAATTTGAATTACCTTTCACTCCTGAGCAAGGTATTGAGGGTAAATTTGTTATTTCTGCATTTAATAAAGATTATGGTAGCAGTATGACTGTAGAATTTAACATTGATACAAAAGCACCTGTTTTAGAAGAAATCACAGGAACACCACAAGAAGATGGAAGTTATGTTGTAAGTGGTAAAACAGAGCCAAATACAACTGTTATTATTAACGGCAAAGAAATAACTTCAGATGCAAATGGAGAGTTTAATTTAAGTCTTGATAATGTATCTAATAAGGATAAAATAACAATTGAAGCAGTAGATAAAGTAGGAAATAAATCAAGTTCAGAACTAATAGCTGGCATTGTTGAGATTCCAAGCAATGGAATGAAAGTAACAATCTACACAGGTAACGAAGGTGAAAACGGCTATACAATAGATGGTCAAACACAAAGACAAAGTGGAGAAAGTGAAACAGATAGAACCCCTACATTTGTTGGAGAATTTAATGGCAAAGGCTTACAATCAGTATTAGTTAATATCTCTAATGAAAAAGGAGAGCTAGTAGCTACAAGAGAAGTATTTGCAATGGATGGTAAGTTTATATTCACAGCAGATTTAGAGTGCAATAAATTTGGCGATTATACTTATAGCTTTGTAGTATTTGGTTCTGGTATAAAAGGCGAAGTAGTATTTGGTTATGTTGATAATCAAGTAAGCAGTGATAATAATGACAATGCAAATAATGGTAATACCGATAATAATCAAGGAAGTAGCAATGGTGGTATTATTAATATTGAAAAACCAGAAGTTCCAAGCGTTGAAAACAAACTAAATGTAAAAGTTTATGAAGGTGATGAAACAGGAGCATTCAATAATCTAAAAGAATTAGCAAATGGTGGCAATACTTATGATACAACTCCAACATTTATTGGAAATAGTGGTGCAGCTAATGATACTATTTTAATTGCTATTGAAAAGATAGATGGACCAATAGGAACAGCTGGTTGGAAAGATTTGGGTATTGTTTTAACTGATGAAAATGGCAACTTTAGATATACACATAGCTTTACAAATGTATTAGAAGCTAATGCATGGGAAAGTGGAACTTATAAAGTTTCTTTAGTAAGTAATGCAACAGGTGCTAAACAAGAGTATACATTTACAATTGTTCCAAATCTAGAAAACGACAATACACAAGATAACACTACAAATGATGCTATGAAAGTAACAATCTACACAGGTAACGAAGGTGAAAACGGCTATACAATAGATGGTCAAACACAAAGACAAAGTGGAGAAAGTGAAACAGATAGAACCCCTACATTTGTTGGAGAATTTAATGGCAAAGGCTTACAATCAGTATTAGTTAATATCTCTAATGAAAAAGGAGAGCTAGTAGCTACAAGAGAAGTATTTGCAATGGATGGTAAGTTTATATTCACAGCAGATTTAGAGTGCAATAAATTTGGCGATTATACTTATAGCTTTGTAGTATTTGGTTCTGGTATAAAAGGCGAAGTAGTATTTGGTTATGTTGATAATCAAGTAAGCAGTGATAATAATGACAATGCAAATAATGGTAATACCGATAATAATCAAGGAAGTAGCAATGGTGGTATTATTAATATTGAAAAACCAGAAGTTCCAAGCGTTGAAAACAAACTAAATGTAAAAGTTTATGAAGGTGATGAAACAGGAGCATTCAATAATCTAAAAGAATTAGCAAATGGTGGCAATACTTATGATACAACTCCAACATTTATTGGAAATAGTGGTGCAGCTAATGATACTATTTTAATTGCTATTGAAAAGATAGATGGACCAATAGGAACAGCTGGTTGGAAAGATTTGGGTATTGTTTTAACTGATGAAAATGGCAACTTTAGATATACACATAGCTTTACAAATGTATTAGAAGCTAATGCATGGGAAAGTGGAACTTATAAAGTTTCTTTAGTAAGTAATGCAACAGGTGCTAAACAAGAGTATACATTTACAATTGTTCCAAATCTAGAAAACGACAATACACAAGATAACACTACAAATGATGATATAATTGTAGATAGTGGAAACAACCAAGGAAGCAGTAATGGCGGTATTATTAATATTGAAATACCTTCACATAATGATGGACAAGCTCATAGCATAACAATTGATGAGAATATATACTATCAATTCAATAATCTAAGTCCATTAGAAAAAATAAATGGCTATGATACGGAGCATGCTCCAGCTATAAAAGGAAGTGCAACTCCTGGAATGGATGTTTTAGTTTATCTAATCAATGAAACTACAGGAGAAAAAGTTTATACTCAATTTAAAGTTTCACAAAGTGGCGAGTTTGATATATCACTTGGTGGAGAAGCTGGTAATTCATATCACTATGAAATTTATGAAAGTGTTGAATGCAAGCCAGTAGGAGAGCCAGCTGTAAGCCATTCGTTTAATGTAGTAAAACAAAATAGCTTTATAGAATTTGATAAGGGTATTTTAAGTGCTGATGAAGGTCTTAATATTCCTGAAATTAAAAACGAAGCTAATAAAAATGCAGAAAATGAAGTTAAAGTTGATGATATCCTAGATACACAAAAAGATATCTTTAATGAAACAATCAGCCAAGCTGGTAAAGTGCAAGAAGGTTATATTAACATTAGCCTAAGCGCATACGATGTAGCTTCTAAAGAGCTTACGCAAATTGATGAATTTAACAAAATTAATCATCACTCTTAATTAACTTAGGGTCTAGCAATAGACCCTAAACTTAAAATTATTAAAATCAATTTCCTAATTCAAATTCTTTTATCTTTTTAACACATTTTGCAGGCACTCCTGCTACTACGCTAAACTCTTCTACATCTTTTGTTACAACCGAACCAGCCGCTATTATAGAGCCTTTGCCTACTTTTACACCTTGAAGTATAGTTGCGTTTGAGCCTATCCATACATCATCTTCTATCACTACGCTTTTTAGTATCATATTTGCACGATTTTTGGGCTCTTGCTCGTGATTTATGGTAGCAATCACAACATTATGACCTATTAAGACATTATTTCCTATAAATATCCCGCCTTGGTCTTGAAATTTACACCCGCTATTTATGAAAACATTTTTGCCTATTGTGATATTTTTGCCACAATCTGTGTAAAAAGGTGGAAATAGCACAAAGCTTTCATCTATATTTTTACAAGTAAGCTTAGAAAAAAGTTTGTTTAGCTCCTTTGGTTCGTGATATTTTGAGTTGATTTTAGCTGTGATTTTTAGTGCGGTTTGTGCTTGTTCATGCATTAGTTTATGCTCACTTGAGTTTGCTTGAATGTATTTCATTTATCCTCCTTTACATAAAACCTTGCGTTTATTTCGCCTTTTCCTAAAAGCTTTTTAAGCTCATCTTCACTTATATTTATAATTTTGCCAAGCTTAGTAAAGTTCCATGAATTATCATCATAATAAATCACCAAATAATTAGCATTATATAAAATCACATCAAGTGCTTTAGCCTTAAAAAACTTATCGTTTATAGGAAGCTTTTGGCTAAGCTTTCCCACCTTTTCAAACCCACCATAATCACTCATGATTATTTTTTCATCGCCACTTTTTACTAAATCATAAAAAGCCCTTGCAGATGAGTTTTGCTCAAGCTTGATTTTTAGCTCCACATTATTTATCTTTACATAAACAAAACCACTAAACATAAACCAAATTCCTATCAAAACCACGCTTTTACAAGCTATTTTTAAGCACCAAAGCAATCTCATTTGCATCTAATTCCTTATATCCACCATTTAAAATAAAGGTATTTTTCACCACTTCGTCTATTAAGTTCTCATCTAAAATACCCTTTAAGTTTATACTAAGTCCTAGCTCACACATCCACTCACGCATAGCTTTTAGCCCATTTAAAGCGACCTTTAAATCATCTTCATCATCGCTTATGCCCCAGACATTTACGGCAAATCTTTTAAACTTTGAAACATTATAAGGCAATATATATTCATAATAAGCAAGGCTTATGGCACTTAGACTTTCTCCGTGCGTTGCATTTGTTACGCCGCCTATTGCTTGACCTATCATATGCACCATCCAATCCCCGCTTTTAGCACAATGAATTAGCGTATTTAGTGCTAAAGTGCTAGCCCATGCTATATTGCTTCTTGCTTCATAATCATTTGGATTTTTGATAGCTTTTTTGCTAGCAACGATGATTGAACGCATAAGCCCTTCAGCCACATAATCACTCACATTATCAAAATCATCAGAAAAATACTGCTCGCAAATATGATTAAACGCATCATAAATCCCATTTACCATTTGGTATTTACTAAGGGTTAGCGTATATTTTGGATTGATGATTGAAAACTTTGGAAAAACTCTTCTATTTTGAAAAACTTTGCCTATTTTTTGATGAGTTTGCTCGTTTGTAATAACGCTTCCACCATTCATCTCAGAGCCAGTCCCACACATAGTAAGCACACAGCCAAGTGGCACTACATCGCATTTTGGCTCAGATTGATTTATAAAATACTCTTGCCAAAAATCCCCATCATAATTTATACTAGCAGCCAAAGCCTTAGAATAATCACACACCGAGCCACCACCCAAAGCAAGTATAAAATCAGCCTTAAAAGCTCTAGCTATCTTTACTCCCTCTTCAAGCTTTTTTAAAGTTGGATTTGGCATAACATTATCAATATAAGCTATGTTTTTATCAAGTTTTTTTAAAACTTCATTTACTTCATCAAAAATGCCGTTTTTAACTACCGAGCCACAGCCATAGACTAAAACCACATTTTTACCATAATTTGCAAGCTCTAAAGATAAATTTGCCTTTACTTCATCGCCAAAATATATTTTGGTAGGGTTATGAAATATAAAATTGTTTATCATTTTTTCTCCTTTAAAATGCTTTTGTGATTTTACTTTTAATTTTTAGAAATAGCAAATACTTATAAAGTATAATTAGTTATAAAAATAATTTATATCTAAGGGTTTTTTATGGATATTAAAGTGCTTAAATATTTCGTTGAATCTGCTAGAAAAAACAGCATTAGCAAAGCTGCAAATGAGCTAAACCTAACCCAGCCAACGCTTTCAAGACAGCTAAAGGATTTGGAATTTGAATTAGGATATAAGCTTTTTTGTATTATTAATATACTCTTAATTCTTATTCTGACAATAAATTAAATATTATTGTGATTTGAATACTACTAATAAGTTATGCAAATAAACTCATAAGAATTTATTTGCATTAGCTTGGTTACATAGATTGATTATCCATATTTTCTTGCATCATTGGTTTTGATTCCATAGTTTTGTCATTCATTGTGTTAGTTTTATTTGACATCATTGGTTTATCCATCATAGGTTTTGAATTACTCATCATTTGAGATTTCTTACCCATTGTGCTGCCTATGTTTTCATTTGACATCATAGGTTGCGAACCACTCATCATTGCATCACTGCTTGCAAAAACACTAAAACTGAAAACTGTTAGAAAAAATACTTTTTTCATAATATCTCCTTAAAAAAATAGATTGAAATAGTATTTTAGTATGGGGGGGGGGTTAATGATAAGTTAATAAAATTAAAAAAAAATATAAAATTATTTATCATTTTTTCTCCTTTAAAATGCTTTTGTGATTTTACTTTTAATTTTTAGAAATAGCAAATACTTATAAAGTATAATTAGTTATAAAAATAATTTATATCTAAGGGTTTTTTATGGATATTAAAGTGCTTAAATATTTCGTTGAATCTGCTAGAAAAAACAGCATTAGCAAAGCTGCAAATGAGCTAAACCTAACCCAACCAACGCTTTCAAGACAGCTAAAGGATTTGGAATTTGAATTAGGATATAAGCTTTTTGTAAGGACAAATTACAATATCGTGCTTACAAAAGAAGGTGAGATTTTATACAAAAGAGCTTGTGATATTTTGGATTTGTTTGATAAGACCAAAAAAGAATTTGAGAGCCTAAAAGCCTTTAATGGTGGCGATGTTTATATAGGATGTGCTGAAACGATAGGCATTAGCAAGATAGCAAAAATAGCAAAAAAACTACAAAAACACAATATAAAATTTCATCTTTTTAGTGGAAATTATGAAAGCGTTTTAGAAAAATTAAACAATTCTTTGATTGATTTTGCTGTGATAATTCAAGATTTTAATGTAGATGATTTTAGTTTTGTAGATTTAAAACATAGCGATGATTGGGGGGTTTTGGCAAAAAAGAGCTCAAAGCTTTCAAAGCGTGATTTTATAGAGGCTTGGGATTTATTTAATATACCGCTAATTATCTCAAGGCAAGGTTTTACGCAAGAATTGCCAGACATTCTAAGACAAAACAAAGATAGGCTAAATGTGGTAGCGACTTATGATTTGCTTTTTAATGCGGCTATGTTTGTAAAGCAAGGTTTAGGCTATGCTTTGTGCATAAATAATCTAATTAATGATGAGCAAATGTGTTTTATACCACTAAAGCCAAAGGTTAGCTCAAATTTAAAGCTAATTTATAAAAACGATAAATTATCAAAACCCGCAACAATTTTTTTAAATGAACTCAAAAAATCACTAAAGCTTAGCAAGTAATGGTTTTGTCTTAAATGTCACTTGTTTAGCATGGAATTTATTTCGTGTATTTTTAAGCTAATATCTTTAAATTTCGTATATTTGAAATTAAGCATAAACAAACGAAATTCCGATTTTAAATTCTTTAAACTTTAAGCTTAGTTTAATATTGGGGGGGGGGTAAAATAACTCCTTTTTAGGAGATTTTATGAATATAAAAATTACAAAAAGCACTAGGCAAATATTAGAAAATGACAACAAACTAAAAGAACATATTGTTTTGTTTTTAGGAGAAAAGTGCGATACAAAAGAAGTTTTAACGATTTTTTCACTAATTAAAAAAAGCTTAAACAAAAAAGAATTTAATATGGCTTGGTCGGATTTGCCGTTTTTTTGGTTGGCTGGTTTTTTGGGCGGTCTTGCGTTTATTTACAAAAGACTTTGGGGAGCGTTTTTTGCAGCTATTGTGATTTTTAGCCTTATAAATTTGTTGCCTGGAGTTGCAAAAAGCCTAAATCACCATATATTTGTGATAATTTTTAGCTATTTAGCAAGCTTGTGTTTTTTCATAGTGTTGTTTAGTAAGTTGTATTATTATTTTTTGATTAAAAAATTTATAAATATCATCAATCAAAACAAAGCCCTAAATGGTAAATGTTCTGCAAATTTATTTGGAGTTGTTTTTGTGTTTTTTGCTACACTTTTTATAAAGCTAATTTTATTTTTTAACTAAGCTAAACAAACGAAATTCCTATTTCAAATTCTTTGAAAATACACGAAATAAATTCTACAAATTTCGTTTGTTTGGAGTGTGGAATTTATTTTCGTATTAAGCTTTTTTAGGCTTTTTCTTAGGATTTGGTAGTTCATCATACATTGCTAAAACTATTGTTTTTAAAAGCTCACTATCATCTTTATCAAATAAAACCATTTTAGTTTTTGCCCCATCGTAGGGTAAAACTAGCGTTGGCTCTTTTATGTAGTTTAGCACTGATTTTGTGGGTTTTAAAAGTAGTTGATTATCAAAAATCCCACCTATGATTTTATCTTTAAAATACAAAGTATATTCTCCAAACATATACTTATAAGTTATATTCGGCTCATTAAAAAGCTCCAAAACATACTCCAAATACTCTTTACTACTTGCCATATAATCTCCTATTTATCAAGCTTTTGTGCGATTACACATACATAACCATCAAAATCTTGCACCACAAATTCTTTCGTGCTGTAAAATGTCTCATAAATATCTTTTATGATTTTTGCGTTTATTTCTTTCATAGCTTTATAGTCTTTTTCCAAATCATCAGTTTGCATAAAAAGGGTCAAAGTTGCCTTTAGCTCTCCGTTAATAAGGAATGAAAACTCTTCTTTAGCACTATTTATATCTTGTAACATTATTTCAGCACCACAGCTTTTCATAGAAGCCCACACCAAGCTGTTTTCATCTTCTATCTTTTGCTCTACGCAAAATCCAAGCTTTTCATAAAATGAAATTGATTTATTTACACTCGTTACAAACAAATTCGGACTTAATCTCTTCATCTTTACTCCTTATAATTTTGCGTATTAAAAGCATTAAATATTTTAATAATTTTTAAAGAATTTGAATTAGGAATTTAATCCTAATTTTTTACATAATAAGTGCAGGTATTTGCATAGATTTTTTTAAGTTCGTGATGATTTGGAACCAAATCAGCATGTCCTGCAAAGAACATTCCGCCTTCGTTTAGGTTTTTAACAAAATTATCAACTAAACGATATTTATATTCTTCGTTAAAATAAATCATCATATTTCTTGAAAGTATCACATCAAATTTACCTAATTCTAAAAATTTCTTATCAAATACATTCACAACTTCAAATTTAGCATTAGTAAAATATTGACCTTTTAATACATATTCTTCACCTTCTTGCGTGAAGTATTTTTTAATCAAATTATCATTTAGATTATATAAAGAGCGTTTTGAATAAGTCCTTGCTCTTGCTTTTTGAATAATTTCTGCATTAATATCTATTCCTAATATTGAAATATTATTAATTCCTGCTTCATTTGCTAGCATTAGTATTGAATATACTTCTTCTCCACTTGAGCTTGGAGCACACAAAATCCTTCTTTTGCTAGGTTCTGCTCTTAGAATATAGATTAATTCATTAAGTTGTTTTAATTCTCTATAAAAATAAGTTTCGCATACGGTGATTAAATCAAATAGTTCTTGTCTAATCGGTAGATTTAAATCCATTTTGTTAGTTAGGTCTTTAAAATTATCTAAGCCATTGTTTATACAAAATTTTATTAATTTCGGTCTTATTGTTGTTTTTTTAACTTCTAAATCTATTCCACAAACTTGCCTAATCTTTAATAAAAGCATATCAAAATCATAATTATCGTCTTTAAAATCAATTGCCTTTTGTTGGTTATTTTCAATTTCTTTTTTATTTGATAAAAAACTAAACATGATTACCTACCTTTAATGAATGTTACTATTTCTTTTTTTATGTCTTCTATGTCTAGTTGCTTAAGGCTATTATTAAGCTCATAAGCTCTTTTTGGCATACCATAAACTATACAAGATTTCTCGCTTTCTCCTATACATTTAGCGCCTTTTTTGTATAGTTCATAAAGCCCTTTAGCACCATCATCTCCAATACCTGTAAGTAAGATTGCTAATATTTCATAATCTTTAGTAAGTTTTACAGCACTATTAAATAATAAATCCACATTAGGACAAAACGGAAAAACACCATCATTAAATCCTACTCGTAGATTAAAAAATAATTCAGTGTTATACTGACATACATATATTTTTTTATCATCTAAAAAACAAGTTTGTTCTAAAAGAGCTACTTCTGATACGCATTCTTTGTTTAGTTGATTTGCATAACTAGGCAAAAAATTTGCTTGCATATGCTGAGCTATTACTATTGTTGTGTTTTCTAATTCTAAGTCTTGTATTAAGTATTTTATTTGGCTAGGACCGCCTGTGCTAGCTCCTATTAAAATTAGTTTTCGCATTTAAATTTCCTTATAAAATATTGCCAATAAATAGCACCTATTATAAAACAAGAACCAATTAATATCGTAATATAAAATGTGCTTATTTTGTTATCAAATAGCCAACCTGTTAATAATGTTATAAATAATGAAAAACTCATATAAATCATATCAACATATGCAATTACTCTACCATAATATTCTTTATCGCAGTTATTTTGAATAGCTGTATATGTAAATGACCAAATCGTGCTAGTAAAAAATCCTGCAAAAATTAAACCTATAAAAGACACCCAGAAGTTAAATTGAAGCAAAGCCCAAGTAATAATTCCTAAGCCTTGTAAAATGAAAAAATAAAACAATCTTTTATTATTTACAATCTTACTTAAGACCAAAGGTCCTATCACAAGTGATAAAGCTCTAATTGCATTACTAAGACCAATTATTAACCCAGCACTCAAAATCTCTTTAAAAAAATAAACTTTATTTAAATAATCATATCCAGCTAAAAAATTAATAAGCGCATCATAAGCAGTAAATCCTATAAAAGCATGTAATAAGATTAAGTGCATTATTTTTTTGTTATTTAAAATATAAAAAAGCCCTTCTTTAGCCATTTTTGTTATATTTTTGAAATAAAACTTTTCATTTTTTACTTCAATTTTTATAAAGCTTAATAAACTTATTCCTATTAAAAATAAAAAACAATCAAGCAAGAAAGCATTATAAACGCCAAAATAGTGAATAAACACACCAGCTACTGCCATTCCAGTAGTATAAGATATAGCCCAAACTACTGAAAATAATTCATTTGCTAGTTTTAATCTATCTTTGTCAAAAATATGTGGCAATAAGCTCATTTCGGTTTGAAAATAAAGACTAGCAACAGCAAGTCTTATAAAAATTAGTAAAAATAATATAAATATATAACTAGCATCTTTAATAAAAATTAAGAAAAATACAGAAAATAATTCAATGATAATTGAAAGTAATAAGAGTTTTTTTGATTTAAAAGCATCAATTATTATTCCACTAATAGGTGCCATTAAAATAGTAGGCAAGAACGCAAATACAGCAGAAAACGATATAGCCCATTTTTTCATACTTTCGTGATTTATCTCATAACCAAAAATATGCCAATCAAACTTAGAAAAATCAAACTCAATAAGCATAGTATAAACACCAATTTGTGAAAACCACGCACCAAAATAAGTGATAAATTGCACCAAAATAAGAATTTTAAATGTCTTAGAATATTTTAATAATTCAATATAATTTTTCAAGCTATTTCTCCAGCATAACAACAGCCATTGCAATTCCTGCATCATGACTTATACTAAGATGAGCTGATTTTACTCCAAATTTATTAAAAATTTTTTCACTAAATACAATGCTAGGTCTATTTTCTTTATTTTTTAATATTTCTATATCATGAAAAGTGCAGTTTTCGCTAATTCCACAGCCTAAAGCTTTGCTTGCTGCTTCTTTTGCTGCATAATATCCTGCTATGGAATTTGGATTATGATTTAGGGTTTTTATTTCGTTTTCAGTAAGGATTTTTTTTAAAAATCTTTCGTTAGATTTTGCTAGGATTTTCTCAACCCTAGCAATATTTACTACATCGCAGCCAATCATCAAGTAATCACAAAATCAGTAAAATAAATGTTTTTAATAAAGCCATCATTTAAAAATTCATTGATTTTATTGATTATTTCTTCTTTTAATCTTTCTTTGCCTTTGCCTGTGCTTATTTCTTCTACACTTTTTGAACTTAAAGTTTCAATTATTTTATCTTTAATAATAGGAATTTTTTTATCAAGTTCAGGCGTTAGAGTTTCTATATTTTGCTCTAGTTCAATTTTGCACTTTAAATATTTAGTCCCACTATCGCTTACTAAATTAACCGTAAAAACATCAAGTGGATAGATAACTCCTACATCAGCTGTAACTTCTCCTTTTTTCTTAGCAGGTTTTTTCTCTACTTGTTCGGTTTTTGTTTCTTCAGCCTTTTCTTCATCGCCACTTCCCATTAGTAAAAATATTACTAATCCACCAACAATTAGCACTACTAATAATAAAACAGTTACTAAAATTAATACTAAGCTAGAACCTTTTGACTTTGGTGCTGCTACTTCTTCGTTTTCTGCCATTTATTAACCTTTTTTGATAAATATTTTAAAAAATGATTTTAGCAAAAATTGATTAAACAAGGGATAAGATGAAGAAAATACTTATAATTTTGGTAATAATTATTATTGTTATACTTAGTTTTGTGATTGATTTAGATAGTGGTGCTAATCAAAATTTTAGAGTTATTAAGCCTAAAATTATGGATCTTTCTATTAAGGTTGAAGCAGTGGGTAAAGCTTATGCGCCATCGCTAGTAAATGTAGCAACTCTTGCAAATGGTGAAATTAAAGATTTTCGTGTAAAGCTAGGAGATAAGCTTAAAAAAGGTGATATTATTGCTATTTTAGATGATGAAAAGGCTAAAAACGACTTAGCAATAGAAAAGAGCAAATTAACTAGCCTAAAAGATGAATTAGTAGCTGCTGAAGTTTATTTAAACGAGCTTTATACAAAGCTTAAAACTCAAGAGAGTTTATATAATAAAGGTGCAAGCTCAAAGGAAAATTATCTAAGTGCAAAGACTAGCTATTACAACGCAAAAGCAAAACTTAGCTCAATAAAAGCTCAAATAACACAAACAAATGCAAATATTTCTACAATGCAAGAAAGCCTTGATGAAACAATAGTAAAAGCTCCTATTGATGGAACAGTAATTAGCGTATATGCAAGTTTAGGGCAGACTATCAACTCAAGACAAAGCTCTCCAACATTAATAAAACTTGCAAATCTTGATGAAATAGAAGTAAGAATGCAAGTATCTCAAAATGATTTAAACCTATTAAAAGTAGGGCAAAAAGTAATTTATACTCCATTAAGTGAAGGCTCAAGCACCAAAGAAGCTATTATAAATAGTATTGATAGTGCTGATGTAAGTGTAATTGATAATGTAAGCTCTAGTGGAGCGGTTTATTATTATGCTAGATATTTTGTAAATAACAATCCTGAATTAAAAATCGGAATAGATGTTCAAAATAATATAGAAATAGATGTAGTAAAAAATGCTTTAACCTTGCCTATAAATTATATCAATAAAGACAATAAAGGCTATTATGTAAATATTAAAGATAACAGCGAAATAGGTTATAAACAAGCTTATATTACCTTAGGTAAGAGTGATAATTTTAATATAGAAATCACAAGTGGTTTAAGTGCTGATGATGAAGTGGTGATTACTAATGATAAAGATAAAAAATCTAAATAAATTTTATGGTAAAACGCAAGTTTTAAAAGATATAAATATTAGTATTCAAAAGGGTGAATTTGTAATATTGCTTGGTAAAAGTGGTTCAGGCAAAAGCACCTTGCTTAATATGATAGGCTTAATTGATGAGCCAAATAGTGGCGAGTATTCGTTCAATAATACTGATTTATATTCATTAAATAGCGAAGAAAAATCAGCCTTTAGAAGAGATAATTTAGGCTTTATTTTCCAGCGATATAACCTTATGCCATTACAAAGTGTCTTAGAAAATGTAATAATGGGAGCATTATATGCTAAGAAAAATAAAGCAGCAGCAATTAATAAAGCTAAGGCTTTATTAGATAAGCTTGAACTTAGCGAACATATTCACAAAAAAGCAGCTCATTTAAGTGGTGGTCAGCAACAGCGTGTAAGTGTTGCAAGAGCTTTAATAAATGATGCGAATTTTATTTTAGCCGATGAGCCAACAGGAGCACTTGATAGTGCGAATGGATTAAAACTTATGCAAATTCTAAAAGAATTAAACGATAATGGAGTTGGCATAATATTAGTAACTCATGATGAGAGTTTATGTAAATACGCAAGCAGAATAATCAAGATGAAAGACGGCGAGATTATAAGTGATGAAAAATGCAAAGATTTTAATAAAGCTATGCTAAATGATAATAATGAAAATCACGCTAAATTAAAGGATAAAATTATTGCTAGTTTTAGCTTTTTTTCTCAAAATGTAAAGCTTGCATTAAACAACCTTATCACAAATAAATTAAGATCATTTCTAACAATGCTAGGGCTAATCATTGCAACCGCTTCAGTAATTTCAACAATATCGCTTGGAAATGGAGCAAAGGCTGATATTTTAGAAGAGATAAAATCTCTTGGAACAAATACTATTATTATTCATAAAGGTTCAAGGTTTGGCGATAGAAACGCAGGTAGGATAAAGGATTTAACATATCAAGATTTAGAGCTTGTTAAAAAACTTGATTATGTAAAAGAAGTAGGAGTTGAAAGCTCTTTAAGTGGTGCTTATGTAACTTATCAAAAAACCGAAGTTGATGTTATAGCTACTGGAGTTTTTGCAAATTTCTTGCAAATTAGTGCTAAAGATATGAAAGAAGGCAGATTTTTTACCGAGCAAGAAGAAAAAGATGCAAAAAATGTATGTGTAATTAGTGAGAATCTAGCAAAAACCTTATTTAAATTAGAAAGCCCACTAGATAAGATAATTTATCTAAAAGGACAGCCTTTAAGAGTAATTGGAGTGCTTAAAAAAGATAAGCAAGAGCGAGATGGCTTTGATGTTAGAGTATATTTGCCAAACAATACAATAAGCACAAAATTTGATGGGAAAAAATATATAAGACAAATAGTGGTGTTATTAAACGATGATGTAAATAGCGAATTAGCAGATAGTAGTATAAAGCAAATTTTAGAGATTAAAAAAGGTGCTAATTCAATCCTAACCTTTAATCAAGACGCAATCAAAAAAAGCATTGAAAGCACAACAAATACTTTAGGACTTATGATATTTGGAATAGCATTTATTGCAATGATTGTTGGTGGAATTGGTGTTATGAATATAATGCTAGTGGTTGTAAAAGAACGAACTAAAGAAATAGGCGTAAAGCTTGCAATTGGTGCAAGTCCATCGTATATTAGCACGGGATTTTTAATTGAATCGGTTGTGCTTTGTAGTGTAGCTGCTAGTATTGGTGTGATGATTGCTTTAATGCTTGTTTATGGTATTAATTTGCTTGATGCACCGATTAAGATGATAATTGATAGTGAGGCTATTTTGTTAGGCTTTTTAAGTAGCACTTTGGTAGGTTTGTTTTTTGGTTATTTTCCTGCTAAACAAGCTAGTAAATTAATCCCTGCAGTTGCTTTATCAGATGATTAAAATCCTATTTCAAATTCCTGTAAATTTTTTAGAATTTGAAATAGGAATTAGCTTTTTTTAAGTTAAGTAATTTTGTTTATTTAATTGAATAATGATTTAAATTAAGAGTTTTAGTATTGTTTAAAATCCTATTTCAAATTCTTGTAATTTTTTAGAATTTGAAATAGGAATTAGCTTTATTTTTGTTCGCTGAATTTTGATTGTTTTGCATTCATAATTCTTACATTAAAGTGCAAATCACTTCCTACAAAATTATCTTTAAATAATCTTTCTTTATTGTTTGTATAAAGCTCGTGGTAATAATAATCAAGCCCAACACTAGTTGAATACGCTATCCAGTTATATGCTATTTTTTGTCCTAATAAGTCGTTTATATATTCTATTTCTTCATCAATTTCTCCGATTGAGTTAGCAAAATAAAACATTGCTTTTTCGTTTTCTTGACTTAGGTTTAAAAACATTGGATGATAGTTAATTTGTGTGCTAAAGTATTTATTAGGTCTAACTCCTAAGGCTCTAATTTGTGTTGCTAAAAGAGTAGTTTTAACCAAAGGAATGTTGAAAAATACACTAGAATTATTTAGTTTCCAAGCTTCGTTTAAAACCGAATTTACATTAAGATTTTTCTTCTCTAAAGTCTTAAGAGAAACTAAAGTGCTTTGCTCTTGTATATCTTGAGTTATTTTATTTGCAAGTGGGCTTTCATCTTTAAATACTGCTATTTTTCCATTTGAAAAATTGATTAATTTTGCAACTTGTTCTTTATAATCAATACTTCCGAAAGTAAAGTTTGAGCCTATCATATTAAAATCATTGCTTTTTGCTAATGGGTTAAATACTGGGATAGTTGTTATGTTTTTGCTTAAAGTATTTATGCCATTTTTTTGAAAACCTGTGATAATTAATGAATAGTCTTTTAATTCGTTTAAAATAGGTAATAAATTAGCATCACTTTCATCGCCTGTAAAATAAACTTTCATATAAACATTATCGTTTTGTTTGATTAAATACGCTAGAGCAGGCGAAATTATATTACTTGAATAAGATTTCACTACTTTTTCAGGCATTACGATTGCGATTTTAATCATATTTAATTGATGTTTTTTAGGTAAATCAATATATTCTATTCCGTTTAGTAATTTTGCATAAATATTATTTAATTTTTCATCGTTTGAATCAAATCTTGCAATATAACTAATATAAAGACCTTTATATAATAAGTCTTTTAAGCATTCATCAGAGCATTTTTCTTTTTCAAAATTAATGTAAAAAACTTTAGCTGGGTCTATTTTTACTAATTCTTGTTTTGCAGCTATTAAGTTCATACAAATTAATAGAGCAGTGAGTAGTTTTCTCATACTTCTTCCTTCAATTTTTTTAAGTTATTTATAAAATCTATTTCATAACTTGGATTCTTTTTAATAAAATAAAAGCTGTAATTTATCAAAATTTTTATTTTTTTACCATTAAGTGTATAAAAAATAATATCTCCAATATTGAAATTTTCTAATTGTAGTATATTTTTTAAATTTTCTCCTAATAAAATTATAATACTAGCTTCACTTTCTATAATTTCGTTTAGTGAATACTGATAGCATTTAGCTAAATTATCCTTTTTATAGTTGTTTGAGCATTTTACTATACTTGAAAAATAAATGTTTTTTATATTTAAATTTAGATTTGATTTTAGTATTAAATCAAGTTCTTTTGCAAAATCTTCGCCTAAGTTGTAATCACTTAGGATAAAAATTTTTGCTTTTTTTGTCTGGTTTTTATAAAAATTTTCTTTTAACTTATATAAATTACATAATTTACAATCATTAATATTATTTATCTTAAAACTTTTATCAATATATAAATCATCGTTATAAAAGGAAAATCCGAATAATTTTAAGTAATTTAAATATGTTTTTTTATCCATAAAATCAATTTTATATAAAAATACTTAAAATTAATTAAGTTATTTGTGATAGAATATGCGTTTAATTTTTTTATTTAAGGAAGAAAAATGCCAAAAAGAACTTATCAACCACACAATACACCTCGTAAGAGAACTCATGGATTTCGTGTAAGAATGAAGACTAAAAATGGTCGCAAAGTAATCAACGCAAGACGCGCTAAAGGTAGAAGAAGATTAGCAATCTAAAAGACTTTTCTAGCATTAATGATTCTAAAGATTTTGCTAGACTTTATAAAAACGGCTCAAAGTGGTTTGCAAAAAACTGCGTGATTTATTACGAGCCTAGTGAGGTTAAAAAACTTGCAGTAATCGCAAGTAAAAAAGTAGGATGTGCAGTTGTAAGAAATAGAACTAAAAGATTATTAAGAGCTCTATTTTTACAACATTATCCTAATTTAAACAGCGGTTATTACATATTTGTAGCAAAAAAAGGTTTTAGTGATTTAAGTTATTTTGAATTAGAAAAGAATATTAAGTGGAGTCTTAAAAGGTTAGGGTGCTTAAGGGAATGAAATGCATAGATATTTAGCTGTTAAGTTAGTTGAATTTTATAGATACTTTTTAAGTCCTTTAAAGCCTAAATCTTGTAGATATTATCCTACTTGCTCTCAATATGCAATTATTCAACTTCAATATAATAATTTTTTTAAAGCTATTTTATTAACATTTCTAAGATTATTAAGGTGTAATCAGTTATTTGTAGGTGGGTTTGATTATCCTACTATAAAGCTTAAAAATAAACCTATAATGATTTTTACAAATCAAAATAAGATACAAAAACTTAAAACTATTTTTGTTCCAAAAGATAAACAATTTTATTATATAGTAAAAGTAATATTCAAATAAAGGACAATTATGTTTGATAATATGACACAACAAAAAAGGCTTATAATAGCGATAGTGTTATCTATGCTATTTTTCATAGGTTATGATTTTTTAATCCCAAAACCAACCCAAACACAAAAACCAGTTCAAAGCGAAGAAATTAGTGTAGCTAACCCTATATCTAATGCTAAGCCATTACAAAGTATGGAAGTAGCGAAAAGTGAAAAAATTATAGCTGAAATTATAGGTAAGCACTTTGATGCAAAAATCAATGAAAATGGTGAGATTAGCAATTTTATTTTAAAAGATGAAAGATTTTTAAGCGACAAAAATGAAGCGATTGATTTAATTGATAAGAATGCTAGTTTGTATCCTTTAGCGATTGCTTTTTATGATAGTGAGTTTAATAAAGAGTTTAACAAAATTCCTTTTAGTGCAAACAAAAGCAAATTAAGCGAAGAAGAAGAGCTTGTATTAACTAAAGATGTTAATGGTGTTGTAGTTAGCAAAACTATTAAATTTAAAGAAGATGGTTTTTATCAAGTAAATATTTCTTTTAGTGATAATAAATTAAGAGATTATGTAATAACTCCAGGTGAGCGTCCAAATGTTTTAGCAGATACTTTAACAGTTCATGGGGCTATGATTTATAAAAATGATGATACAAAAACAGACTATGAAGATGGCGATATAAAAGTAAATGATGAAAGAACAGAAAATGATGCTGTTATAGCGGCTTTTTCAGATAGATATTACACAAGCACATTTTATAATTTTGAAAAGCCATTTAAAGTTGTGTTAAAAAATCATAAAGATTTATCAGTAGGTTATATTGTAGCTAGTGGTAACGAAACTTTTAATGCTTATATAGGACCAAAAGAGCATAAAATACTTGAGTCAGTAAACGAAAAACTTACAAATGTAGTTGAATATGGTTGGTTTACATTTATTGCTAAGCCTATGTTTGCTTTTTTAAGTTTTATACATTCACATGTAGGTAACTGGGGTTGGTCTATTGTAATTCTTACAATTGTTGTTAGAATTTGTCTTACATATCCGACTTATAAAAGTATGGTTTCAATGCAAAAATTAAAAGTTCTAGCGCCAAAAATTAAAGAAATTCAAGAAAAATACAAAGGCAATCCACAAAAAATGCAAATGCATATGATGGAGCTTTATAAAAAACATAAAGCAAATCCTTTAGGAGGATGTTTGCCTATCCTAATTCAAATTCCTATATTTTTTGCAATATATAGAGTATTATTAAACGCTATTGAATTAAAAGCTGCTCCTTGGGCTTTATGGATTAATGACTTAGCTATTCATGATCCATACTATATCTTACCTATTTATATGGGTGCAACTATGTTTTTACAACAAGTTATAACTCCTATGACTATACAAGATCCAACACAAGCTAAGATTATGAAATTTTTACCATTAATATTTGTAATATTCTTTATTAATTTTCCTGCAGGACTTACATTATATTGGTGTGTAAATAATACATTCTCGTTAGTTCAACAATGGTTTGTAAATAGAATTTTTTCACAAAAAGAAGGAAAGAATGCAAATAATTGATAAAACTTTAGAAGGTGCAATAGATAGAGCAATTAAAGAAACTAATTGCTCTATTAGAGAATTAGAATATGAAATCATTCAGTTGCCAAAGGCTGGTTTTTTAGGATTTTTTAAAAAAGATGCGATTATTGAAGTAAAAGTAAAGAAAAAAATAGAAGCAAGTGTTTTAGAAAATATCAAAAATGATTTAGAAAATATATTTTGCAATGATTATTTTGATATAAAAGAAATCAAAGTTACTCCAGCTAATGAAAATAGCGTAAATGTTGAATTTATCACTAATTCTTATGAAAGCATAATAGGAAAAGATGCTCATAAATATAAAGCTTTAGATACAATAATCAATCATTTAATTAGTATTAAATATACACTTCATGCAAGAGTTGAGATTTGTGGAGTTTTAGCAAAATTAAGAGAGAATTTAGAAAAGCATTTAATTGAAGTAAAAACTAAAATAAATGAAATCGGAAAAGCACAAACAAGACCACTTGAGACTAGCTTATTAAATCTTGTTTATGAAGAACTATTAAAAGAATTTTCTCATAAAAATATAGTGATAAAAGATAGCTCACAAGGAAGATATATAGCAATTTATGGAGAATTTAAAAAACAATGAATAGCACTATCGTTGCACTTGCTAGTGCTAGTGGAAATGGTGCTATTAGTATTATTAGGCTTAGTGGAGAACAAGCATTACAAATAGCTTCAGGTTTATTAAGCGATAAAAATAGTGATAAACTAAAAAACAATCCTCGTTACGCACATTTTTTTAAATTGTTTTATGAAAATGAATTTGTAGATGAAGGGATTGTAATATATTTTAAAGCCCCATTTTCTTTTACTGGAGAAGATTGTGTTGAGTTTCAAATACATGGCGGTTTTACAAATGCACAAAATATATTGATGATTTTAAATAAATTAGGTGCAAGGTTTGCAAGAGCAGGTGAGTTTAGTAAAAGAGCTTGTATGAATAATAAAATGAGTTTAGAAAAAGCTCTTTTAATAAATGAATTAATAGCAGCAAAAAGTGAAAACGCTAGAAAAATTATTTCAAAAAATATTGATGGAGCATTCAAAGAGCTTATTATTAATACTCAAGATGAGCTTATAAAAACATTAGCTTATCTTGAAACTGCCATTGATTATGCTGATGATGATTTGCCATTAGATATTTTAGATAATGCTAAGGCTAAATTATTAAAAAATGCTAAAGAATTAGAAAATATCGCTGCAAGAAGTGAAAAAAAGCGTGGTTTAATAGAAGGCTTTAATCTAGCAATCATAGGTAAGCCAAATGTAGGTAAAAGCTCATTATTAAATGCATTACTATCATTTAATAGAGCAATTGTAAGTGATATTGCTGGAACTACTAGAGATAGCATTGAAGAATATTTAAATTATCACGGACATTTTATTAAGCTTGTAGATACTGCAGGTATTAGAAAAAGTGATGATTTTATTGAAGAACTAGGTATTAAAAGAAGCTATGAAGCTATAAATAAGGCTGATATTGTTTTATTTTTAGTTGATGGCTCAAAAGAATGTGATGATGATGAATTAGCTTTATTAGAATACATTAAAAATAGTGATAAAAAATATTTTATAGTTCAAAATAAAAGCGATTTAGAACAAAAAAATTCATTAAACGCTATTAAAATCTCAGCTTTAAATAATGATATTGAAGAGTTAGAAATTAATCTAAAAAATTATTTAAATTCTCAATTAGATAATGAATTAGTCTTAACAAATACCGACTTAATTAGTGCTTTTTATAAGGCGAGTGAGAATATTTATTTTGCTATTGATAATTTTAGTGAGCTTGAGATTTGTGCTTATTATTTAAATGAAAGTTTAAATCAATTAGCAATCTTTGGAAAGAAAACTGGCAGCGATGAATTATTTGATGCTATGTTTTCAGAGTTTTGCTTAGGAAAGTAAAAGTTTATTAAGATTTTTGTGTAAAATTACAGCACCCTAGACAACGCGGGTTTAATATATTCGGTCTAACAGATTTTTTTATGTGATTAAGTTTAAGCAACCGTGTCTGTGATGCAAGAAATTGTGAATTGCAGCCTTTAATGCTTTTCTTCCACTATTTTTTAGGTTCATAAGACCTTGAAATTTAACGCTTGTTTGGGGATATTTCTTAGGGTTTTTAAATGGATATAGAAATTTTAGAAAAGCTTGAAAAAGAAGATAAAAAATTAGCTAGTTTAAATTCAAGAGTTTTAGCACATTTTATTGATACTATTATTTGCAGTCTTCTTATATATTTTTTAATAGTATTCTTTTTTAACGATAATGATATTGAAAAAATTAGACTCGCTATGCAAAATCAAGATATAGAACAAATTAATATTTTCTTATTAAAGATTATGAAGATGTATATTGTGATTAAGTTTTTTTATCTTTCATTGTTTTTTTATATGTATGGTGCGACTTTAGGAAATCTTATTACAAAAACAAAAATTGTAAATTATGAGCATTTAGATTCTCCTAATTTGTTTGAATCTTTAAATAGGGCTTTAGTTTTTATGATTTGCGAAATTTTTCTTAATGGAGTATTGTTTTTATTAGTATTTACTAATAAAACTAGAAGACATTTAGCAGATTTAGCAAGTAAATCGGTGGTAATAAAAGTTGATTAAAAAAATATCTTTTTTGATATTTACTTCGTTTATCTTAAACGCTGAGTTGGTTGAAATCCAATCAAATGAATTAATTAAAAAAAACAATTTTATTTTTTCAGATGATGATTTAATAATGTTTAAAAAGAACTATTTTGCTAGAGCAAATAGTGGTGTTTATAATCCTGATACTAAAGAATTAGAATTATTTGGAGATGTTTTTTTAATAAACAATAACCAAACTTCACTATCAAGCTACGCTAAGATAAATTTAAGCAATTCTTGTGCTAATTTTGATGATTTTTTTATAAGCAATTCTTTTATAGAAGTATGGATGAAGAGTAAAAATAGTGAATATTTAGACAATCAATTCATTGTAAAAAATGCAAGAATTAGTTCTTGTAATGTAGAAAATCCAGAATGGAGTATAGATTTTAAAGAAGGTAGATACGATGTAAAAACTAAAGATTTAGTTTTAAAAGGAATGATTTTAAGATTTAAAAATGTTCCTATTTTTTATATGCCTTATTTTGCAATAAATACTGATGATAGTAGAAAAACTGGCTTTTTAGTTCCAAAGTTTTCTATTAGAAGTAAAGAATCAATCAATTACGAACAGCCGTTTTTTTGGGCTATAAATCATAGAATGGATTTAGAGCTTAGACCACAAATTAGAACAAATAGGGGTTATGGAATATATTCAAATTTTCGCTTTGTAGATAGCCCTTTTTCAAAAGGTAATTTTGGAGCTGGTTATTTTAAAGAATTTAGCACATATGCACAAAAAGAAGATTTGAAATTTAATGAACATTTTGGCTTTAATATTCATTATGAAAGAGATAAGATTTTTAACGAAAACGAAAATAATCAAGAAGGATTATATTTAGATTTTTTAAGATTAAGCGATATTGATTACCTTAATTTATCAAGCTTTCAGGATAATCATGATGATGCGATTATTACTTCAAAATTAAATTATTTTTATACAAACAATAAAGATTATTATGGAGCTTATATTAAGTATTATCAAGATACTTCAAGTATTAATCAAGACTATACTTTACAAGAAATACCAAATCTTCATTATCATAGATTTTATGATTCGCTTTTTAATAATTATATTAATTACAAGGCTGATTTTACTTATAGTAATTTTTATAGAAGAAAAGGAAGCACATTAGATAGATTTCATTTTTATGTTCCTATTGAATTTAATAAGGGCTTATTTGATGATTATATAAACTTAGTTTTGAGCGAAGAATTTGAATTAGGAATTAACATTTATAAAAATTACGAAAAAAACAACGATTATAATTTTAATTCAACTCATACAGCATCAATTTATACAAATTTATTTAAAAAATATGATAATTATTTGCATAATATAAATTTTGGTTTTGGTGCTAGTCTTAGAACTGGTTCTAAAGAAATAGAAAATGAGTTTTTTATCCCTAATACTTACGATGATTTAACTTTTAATATTGAATTATCTCAAATACTTTTTGAAAATGAAAACAAAAAACTAAAACATAGCTTAAGCTTAAGAACAGAAGATGCTAAGTTTAATATACTAAATAATCAAATCAAGTATTATTTTAATAATAATTTTTATTTAAATAATACAACAGAATATTCATTCAAAAATTCTAGTTTTGATAGATTTTTCTTAGAAGGTGTTTATGTAAGTAATCCATTTAAGATAAGTTCTGGTTTTTATTACAATAAAATTAATGAAATTTTAGTTAATAATAGGCCTTATGATAGATTTTTAACAAGTAAATTTCAATATGAATTTATAACAAACAATACCATTTATTCTCAAGCTTGGTTTAATCTAAATAATAAAAAATTTGAAAATTACAGCATAGGTTTTACTCATAAAAAACGCTGTATTAATTACTCTTTAGAATTTAAAGAAAGCACAAGCGCAAAATTAACCCAAAACGGAGTAAAGTCAGTAAGAGATAGGGGAGTGTATTTGAAATTTAATCTTTATCCTATCGGTGGGGTTAAATATAATTTTTCTTTAAAAGGAGATGAAAGTTATGATTTTTGATAATCCTTTGCAAGCAGCTAATAAATTTAGTGAAAAATTATTAAAGCACAAGGAATTAGAAGGCCACATAATTATAGGTAATAGTATTAAGAATATTCCTTTTATAGAAACTATTGCAAATGAACTTAATTTATATTATGATATGCTTTTTAACAAAGGCATATATGCTCCAAATAATGAATGTCAAATAGCAAAAATTAGCGAAACAAGAGATATAGTTTATATTCAAGAATTAATTGAAGCATTTTCGATAAGTCAAGATTATATTTTATCAATGAGTACTCTGCTTTATGATGAAGCGATTATGGCAAAAATTGCGAAATTTAGAAAATCCTTACCGCTTAGCAATCTTGCAGGAAAGGATATTTTATTACTAGATCAAGGCTCAAACAGCGGACTTACTATTAATGTTTGTCATAAAAGCTTGTTAGGTCTTGGAGTAAGAAGTATAAAATACGCAAGCGCTTTAATAGCGTCTAGTTCTTATGAATATTATGTGGATTTATTTGATAAAGTATATTATTTGGAAAAAATTGAGCATTTTATAGATAAGGATTATTACTATAAGCAATCGCTTGATATTTCAAGTGAATATGCGTGTGAAATTTTAGAGATGAGCAATTATTATTTGCCGTATCAAAAGGAGATTAATGAAAAAAATAATTAAAATAAATGATAAAGAATTAGTATTTGATTTAGATTTAGTTGCAAAACAAGCAAACGCAAGTGTATTAATGACCTGTGGAAAAACTGTTATGCTTGCTAGCGTTGCTAGAGAAGATGATGTTGTTAGTGAAGATTTTTTACCTTTAACAGTTAGCTATGTTGAAAAAACTTATGCAGCAGGCAAAATCCCAGGTGGCTTTGTAAAAAGGGAAACAAAACCAAGCGATTATGAAACTCTAACTTCAAGAATAATTGATAGAACCCTAAGACCACTTTTTCCAAAAGGTTATTTACACCCAACTCATATTGTAGTAATGCTGCTTTCAGCTGAAGCAAATGTAGATATTCAACCACTTGCACTTTATGCAGCTAGTGCGGCTTTATTTTTAAGTGATATTGAAATATCTTATCCTGCAGTTGGTGTAAGGGTTGCAAAAGATGAAAATGGCTTTGTTCTAAATCCTGATTCAAATTCTTTAGAGCTTTCAAGCCTTGATTTATTTGTAAGTGGGCTTAAAGATGAATTATTAATGATAGAGATGAAAGCAAACGAAACTAATAATTCAATGAATGAGATGAGTGAAGCTGAATTATTAGAAGCACTTGAATTTGCAAAAAGCAATATTTTAAGCATTAGTAATGATTTTTATAACACATTTAAAGAGTATAAAAAAACTTTTGTATTTAACTATAAAGCAGATAGTGAAAATTTAGCTGTATATGAATATTTAGAGCAAAATTACTTAGATGAAGTAAAAAATGCTATTAATAAAATGGCAAAGAGTGAGCGTGCAAGCGAGCTTAAAGCAATAGCTTTAAAAGTTGCTCAAGATGAGGCATTTATTAATAATGAGTGGAGCGAGGCTGAGCTTGATTATGAATTAAATCGCCTTAAAAAACACATAGTAAGAAAACAGATTTTAACTGAGAAAAGAAGAGCTGATGGAAGAGCTTTAGATGAGGTTCGTCCTATTAGTATTTTAACAAATATATTACCAAATGCTCATGGTTCTTGTCTATTTACAAGAGGTCAAACTCAAGCTTTAGTGGTTTGTACTTTAGGTAGTGATAACGACGCACAAGCAATTGAAATGCTAACTAACAAAAGCACTACTTATGATAAGTTTATGTTTAATTACAATTTCCCAGGATTTTGCGTAGGCGAAGCAAGTGCTTTAAAAGCACCTTCAAGAAGAGAATTAGGTCATGGTAATTTAGCAAAAAGAGCCTTAAGCTCATCAGTTAGCAAAGATTACGCTCATACAATTAGATTAGTTTCAGAAATCTTAGAAAGTAACGGAAGTAGCTCAATGGCAAGTGTTTGCGGTGGCTCACTTGCATTAAGAGCCGCAGCAGTTCCTAGCAAAAAACTTGTAGCTGGAGTTGCAATGGGTCTTATTATTGAAGGTGATGAATATGCAGTATTAACCGATATTATGGGACTTGAAGATCATGATGGAGATATGGATTTTAAAGTAGCTGGAAGTGCTGATGGAATTACAGCAATGCAAATGGATATTAAGCTTGGTGGAGTAAGTACAAAGATTTTAACCGAAGCACTTGAAGCTGCTAGAAAAGGAAGATTACATATCCTAAATCTAATGGAAGAAGCTAATAAAAATATAGTAATTAATGAAGATGTATTGCCAAAACTTGAGATTTTTAGCGTAAGTGCAAACGATATTCCAGAAATCATCGGTCAAGGCGGAAAAACTATAAAAGAAATCATTGAAAAATACGGCGTTAGCATAGATTTAGATAGAGATAAAAACGAAGTAAAAATCAGTGGTCAAGAAGTAAAAGCTGCTAAAGAATATATATTAAACGAAGTTTTAAAGCCAAAATCAAAGGGCAAAAAGCAAGCTGCTAAAATAGAATTTGAAATAGGAACTAAGCTTAATGGAGTTGTTAAAAAAATAGCTAATTTTGGCGTATTTGTAACGTTACAAGATGGTGTTGATGGACTTTTACATTCTAACAAAATCAAAGGCAAGAGCTTTAATGAAGGCGATACATTAGAAGTAATCGTAAGCGAAATTAAAGACGGCAAAGTAGGACTTAGTTTAGCTAGCGATGAATGAATTATTTGATGGAATATTATTAGGGCTTGGGGTTTGCGTTCCTTTTGGCCCTGTTAATATTCTCATTTTAAGTTATGCTTTAAAATCTTTCAAAAACGCATTTTCTTTAGGTTTAGGTGCATTTGTAGCTGATTTGCTTTATCTTTTTATTCTTAGTTTTGGTGTTTTAGAATTTATTAAAAACGATTTATTTTTAGATATTTTAAGTGTATTTGGAAGCTTATTTTTAATTTATCTAGCTTATTTAATGCTAAAACCTGTAAAAAATATAGATATAAAAAACAATTTAGAAAAAACTAATGTTTTTCTTAATTTTATTAAAGGATTTTTTATAAATCTTGCAAATCCTTATGTAATAACATTTTGGCTAAGTATAGCTAGCCTACTAAGCACTAAACAAAATCCTTTTTATTTATTTATAGGACTTAGTTTTAGCATATTTATTTGGATTTTTTCTCTTTCGTTTTTTGTTTATAAATATACTGACTTTTTTAGCGTTAAGGTATTAAGAATTATAAATATACTATCGGCTTTAATTTTAGTATATTTTGCAGTTACGCTTGTTTTAGGGAGGTTCTTGTGATTTTTAAAGAGTGTTTAGAAAAAAGATTTTCTTGTAGAGATTTTATTGATTATGAATTAAGCGAAGATGAGCTTATAAAAATAGTTGAATTAGCAAAATTAAGCCTAAGTGCAACGAATATGCAGCCTGCAAAATTAAGCTTTTTTAGTGGTAATGCACTTGCAAAACTTAGTGATGATTTGTTTTTTGCGCTTAATAATGGTTTAAAAAGTCAAGATGTGAAATTATATCCTAATACTTGGTTTGAGCCTTATAAAAGCAGAAGATTTGAAACCGGACTTAGGCTTTATGAAGCACTTGGTATTAAGCGTGATGATAAACAAAAACGCTTAGAGCAATGGCATAAAAATTATAAATTTTTTAATGCAAAAAATCTTGCAATTTTACACATTGATAAAGGTTTAAATGAAGGTTCTTTGCTTGATGCTGGGATATTTTTGGCTAATTTTTTAAATGCAGCGACTTCTTTAGGCTATGATACTTGCGTTTTAGGTAGTGTTACAGAGTATTGCGATGCTATTAGAGCAAATGGAGTAGATGGGCTTATAATTTGCGCTATTGCAATAGGTAAAAAAAGCGATGATGTGGTAAATAGTTTTAGAACCACAAGAGCAAAAAATGAAGAAATAATTAAATTTATAAAGGAGATAAAATGAGTGTAACAATGGATTTTTGTATTTTTTCAATGAGCGATGATAGTAAAAGCGAAGAAATTGCACCTATAATTGAATATTTACGCAAGAAAAATATAAAGCACAAATTAGGTGCTATGGGAACTAGCGTTGAGACTGATGATTTAAAAAGTGCTTTAAAAATACTAAATAAAGCAAATAAATTAATTGATAAAAATAGGGTTTATTTAGTAGCAAAGTTTGATATTCATAAAAGCAGAAACGATAATTTAAAATATAAAGTAAAATCAGTAAAAAAACGCCTAAAAGCTAAAGAAGATTAATGGAATTTGAATTAGGAATTTGAGCTTGGAATTTAGTGTTTTAGAATATTTTATAGGCTTTTTAGCTTCGTTTGTTGGTGGTTTTATTGATGCTATTGTAGGTGGTGGTGGGCTTGTTACTTTGCCTGTTATTTTGGGTTTAGGAGTTCCGCCTAGCTTAGCGATAGCAACTAGTAAACTTCAAGCTAGTATGGCAGCACTTTCGGCTGTTTTTAGCCTAAGAAAAGAAATAAAGTTTAAAGAATTAAAGCTTGGAATTTTAATAACGGCAATTTTTTCTATCATAGGTAGCTATACTTTACTTTTAATTTCAAATGAAAAAATAATGCCTTTAATTCTAGCTATACTTATTTTAGTTTTTTTATACACTATTTTTAAGCCAAATTTAGGTGCAATTAATAAAAAGGCTGTTTTAACTACTACAAGCTTTTTAATTATTTTTGGGATAGTTTTAGGATTTTATGATGGTTTTATAGGTCCTGGAACTGGTTCGTTTTGGATACTTGCATTTACAACCTTACTTGGATTTAATCTAAAACAAGCTTCAATTAATACAAAAGTATTAAATACTACTAGCAATGTTTGTTCTTTGCTTTTCTTTTTGTGTTTTTATGAAATCTTGATTAAATTAGGGCTTATCATGGGAATAGGTGGAATAATAGGAGCTTATTTAGGTGGTAAATGCCTTTTAAAAATTAATGTTAATTTGGTTAGAAAGGCATTTATATTCATTGTTTTTTGCACGATTTGTAAGCTTATTTATTCAAATTTCTTTTAACATTTTAAAATAAGTTTTAAAATCTTCGCATTCTTTAATTATATAAAAGCCATATTTTTCATAGACTTTAGGAGTTTTAGTAATTAAAGAAATCACTTTATAGTTTTTGTTTTTAGCAATAATTTCTAAGTAATTTATAAATTCTTTAAGTATCCCACGACCCCTATATTCAGGCAAAACTGCAATGCTATCAAGATAAAATTCATTTGTATCACATTCTTTAATAATTTCATAATTTGAATTATTTTGTTTTAAAAACTCTTTTAAAGCATCATCATTGTATTCGTTATCGCCATAAGCACAGCAAATTGCTATTATTTTATTATCTTTTTCATAGACAAATAGATTTTCTAAGCAAAATCTAGTGTTTTCTTTGCCAAAGAATTCATAAAATTTTTCAATTTTTTTATGATAGTTTCGCTCATTAAAAAAGTTTTCGCTAAATTCGGACATAGCAAGGTCTAAAATCTCACAAGCTTTATAATCACTCATTCTAGCAGGTCTAATCATTAGTTATCCTTGTTTTTGTAAAATCAAGGCTTTATTTTAATATTAAGAGGTAAAGAATGGGAAGAGCGTTTGAATACAGACGAGCGTCAAAAGAAGCTCGCTGGGATAAGATGAGTAAGATATTTCCAAAACTTGCTAAAGCTATTGAAGTAGCTGCTAAAGAGGGCGGAATTGACCCTGAAATGAATGCAAAACTTCGCACAGCAATTGCAACTGCAAAAGCTCAAAATATGCCAAAAGACAATATCGATGCGGCAATAAAAAGAGCAGCGGGAAAAGATGGCAATGATATTAAAAGTCTTCATTATGAAGCAAAAGCAAATTATGGAGTTCAAATAATAGTTGAGGTTGCTACTGATAATACAAACAGAACTGCTGCAAATATTAAAGCGATTTTTAATAAAAACGGAGCAACTCCACTTGTAAATGGAAGCTTGGAGTTTTTATTTTCAAGAAAGAGTGTTTTTATATGCAAAAAACCTGAACTTGATTTAGAAGAATTAGAATTAAGTCTTATTGATTTTGGTTTAGAAGAATTAGAAGATGAAGGCGAAAATATAAGAATTATCGGAGCTTATGATAGCTTTAAAGAACTTAGCACAGGCATAGATGAGCTAAAATTAGAGCTTGTTAGCGGTAAGCTTGAGTATATTCCAAATAATCCGATTAGCCTTAGTGAAGAGCAAATTACTGAGCTTGAAAAATTACTTGATAAGCTTGAAGATGATGATGATGTTCAAGCTGTTTATACAAATATAGAATAAGGATTAATATGTTAAAAGTATATGAAAATTTAGCAGATTTAGAAAATATTAATGAAGCTATAATTAAGACAAATAAAGGCGAAATGAAACTTACATTATTTAAAGATAGCCCACAAGCAACGCTAAACTTTACTCATTTAGTAAAAAGTGGTTTTTATAATGGACTTAAGTTTCATAGAGTAATTCCTAATTTTGTAATCCAAGGTGGTTGCCCAAATGGAACAGGCACTGGAGGTCCAGGCTGGAATATCAAATGTGAATGCAAAAATCAAGAGCATAAACATTTAAGAGGAACTTTATCAATGGCTCACGCTGGTCCTAATACTGGTGGTTCTCAATTTTTCATTTGCCATTCAGCTCAACCACATTTAGATGGAGTTCATACTATTTTTGGTCAAATTAATGATGATGAGAGTTTAAAAGTGCTAGATAGTATCCGCCAAGGCGATATTATAGAAAGCGTAGAAATCAAGTAATTTTATTTTCCTATTTCATAATTTTTGAAATAGGAAATAGCTCTTATAATTCCTATTTCAAATTCTTGAAAATTTAATGTAATTTCTAAGCGAATTTAAAAGGAATTTGAATTCGGAAATTAAGTTTTAAAAATCTTATTTTATATTCCTTTAATCTTAAGAATAAATATTCATCTTTGTAGCTTAAAAAATTTTACAATAAGCAAATTTATTCACAAATCCTTAACTCTTAGGCTTTAACTTTAAGAATTAGGAATAGTCTTAAAAGTGGTTAGAGTTTTAAGAATTTGAAATAGGAATTTCATTTTTCTTTAATTTTCAATGTAATTTCTAAGTAAATTCAAAAGGAATTTGAATTCGGAATTTCGTTTGTTAAAAAAGATTTTTTTGTAGTTTTTATAATTCTTTTCTTAGGGGAAGGGGTAAGGACTTAAATTGCGAAGTCGTTCCTTACCCATTCCCCTAAAACCCCATCCCCCATCCTGACAACGCCACTGCAGGGAAAAATTGCCTAAAATCCATAACCTGCTACGCTATCGCTTCGCAACTCGATGGATTTTTTAACGGCAATTTTCCACATCTTTATTGTAATTTTGCTCTGCAAAATTACTTTATATTTCCTATTTCAAATTCTTTTAAATTTTTCTTAGAATTTTTGAATAGCCTTAGCAAGATAAAAAGTCTAATTTTTTTATAGTTAATAGATTAAAAATCTTAAGAGTAATTACTCTAAAAAGAGTAATTACTAAAACTTATAATTAAAGCCTAAATTTACTTTATAGTTTGATTCATTTGTAAGTGAAATCTTTTTGGCAATATCAGCATTAATATCAAGTTTATTGCTAGGTTTTACTAATAAGCCTAATTTAGCATTTAAACCATAATCTCTAATGCCACTAAAATCACTCTCAAGCATAGAAACAACATTAGCTTTAGGAGATTTATTTAAATCATTATAATAAGCTAATTCAGTTTTTAAGCTAAAGTTTTTGTTTAAATCAACTCCTGCTTTTATGCCTGTTTTTAAGCTTACTAATGTTCCTTGATTTGCTGTGATTTGCACATTTTTTGTTTTTACATTATGTTTTTGAAATCTAGTAGCATTGATTTCTAAACTTGGCTCTATATAGCTTGTAGTTCCTAATCTATGTCCTGCTTTTATGCTTGCTTGCCATAAATTAGTGTAGTAAGTGTTATTAAACTCAAGTTTTTTAGCATCAAATTTATGTTTAAGACTTGCATAAGCTAAAGAATAATCAATCAATACTCCATTATAAAAATTAGTACTAGCATAAGCTCCGATTAGCTTAGTATCTATTTTAGCATTATCTAAACTAAGTCTTGAAGCATTTGTAAATGCTCCATAACTTACGCTTAATTTATCTAAGTCAATAAAATTATCAATTCCTACACTTATACCTTTATTTCTTAGTTTAATATCATTATAAAGATTATATGAATAATTATTGTCTAACCAAAAACCATGATTTTTATTATCAGTTCTTAGATAAGTATATCTATCATTTAAAATATCTAAATTGTTCTTTGCTACGAAATAAGGATTATAAATAATGCTATTTAGTTCTTTTTTTGTTGCATTATCAAATACTTCGCTCATAATATAATCTTTATAATTTTTATCTACTGCTTGGGTAGTAGAATAATTTGCGTTTCCTTTGCCATTGATAATATCTATTACTTCGCTTTCGCTAAGTTCTTTGCCCGCAAGCCCAACGCTCCAAATCTCTTTAATACTTGTTCCATCATCAATTTTATTATAATGAACTACGCTAGGTGATAAAAAGATTGTTGAAATAGGAGTTGTGTAAGTTACTTTAAAAAATTCTTGTTCTACTATTTTAGGACTTGCTGCAAGCATGTCAGCTCTACTAGCATTAGGTGCTTTGTTGTTTATGATTGCTACTGGAACATAGCCATTAATTAGTTTGCCTATATTTGTGTTTGAAATATTGATTGTATTATTTCCACCACTTGCACCTTCTTTTGCTATGATAGCTCCACTAAAATGCTCGTATAAAGAAGTATTATACCCCCCCCCAGTGATATAAAAAGTTGAATTAGTAGCATTAAGTTTATTTACTGCTAATTGTCCTACTATGTTTGAATTATTTACGCTTAGACTATCTACTCTAATTCCACCTTTAATAGCTGAATTATTTATAGTGTAGTTTCCACTTGTGATTTCTGCTTTATCATAAACGCTAGTTGCCTTATCATCATTACCTTTTAAAAAGATTTTTGATGTTACATTTGAATTAGTTATTTGTGCTTGTTTTGCGCTAATTTGGCTTGTATTTATATTTATGTTTTCAATAAGAAGAGTATCTTTTACTTCAACAACTTTAGCATTTATTTCATCTTTAGTATTAACATCTTCGTTTTTAAAATTGATATTATTTGAGATGATATTGTTTAAATCATTGTTTGTGCTTGCGTTTAAAGTCCCGTTGCTTACAATAATATCTCCATGGAAGTGATTTGTATCTACACTAAAATTAGCTTCATCATTAGTGATGGTAACATCGCCTTTAAAAGTATTGTTTGAGCCTACGATAGTTCCTATTTCTACTTTATCTTCATAAAATGCTGAATTAGTATTTAAAACACCCGTTCCTGTAACTTCTTTAGATACTTCACTACCTTCTTCTACATTAATAATTCCATTATTAACAATACTTCCTAATATGGTTGAATTATTTACTATGCTTAAACTTGCATCTTTGTTATTTACATTAATTCCGTGATTTAATTTAGCATTATCTAAGATATTGTTTTTGCTATTTCCTGTGATGGTTAGAGTATTATCAAAGGTTGAGCCAACTGCATTAATACTATCAGCTACAACTTCTCCTTTAAAGGTACTATTATTATCGCTTAAAAGATTGTTTGTAGTTATGTTTCCACTAAATTCTGTATTAGATGAAGTAAAATTATTACCTGCACTAAAATTAGCCGAGCTAGTTTGCTTGGTAGTGTTAGTGATAGTTATATCATTGCTTGCTGATACTACTTTATTAGTAGTTATGCTTGAATCATTTAGATTTAAATTCTTTACTTCTTCAATATCACCTGTAATAGCTGAATTAGTAAGTGTTAAATTATTTCCTACCTTAAAGCTACCTTGAATATTAGCTGAATTATCTATCTTAACATCGTTTTTAACGATTACACTAGTAGATTCTAAATTACTATTACTTAAAGTGATATTTCCTACTTCGTTAATATTACCTTTAATTGTAGAATTAGTTATGCTAACATCTTCAATCTCTCCGGTACAGCCTTCATCTTTATAGCAATAACTTCTATCGTTTCTAGTAATGTTTCCATTTAAAGTTGCATTATCAATGATAACTTTATTTGTTCCTTGAATATCTCCATTCAAAATAGAATTATTTTTAAGCGTTAAAGTCCCTGTTTCTACATTCGCATTTATTGTAGCATTATCAATAATAATATTTGTATCTAGTTTATTTACATGCCAGTAAAAAGGTGATATTAAAATTTGATTTATTGTTCTTAGTTCTGTTGCTGTTATGTTACCACCTGTTATCTTTATATTCTTAGCTTTTATTGCCTTTGTTGTGTTATTGATGTTTGTATCTGTTAGGCTTAAATTATCTACCACATAAGTTAAACCACCTAATGCTTTATTACCTATTCCAACTTCATTTAGATTTGAATTGCTGATATTTAGACTATTATTAACTAGCTCTTCATCGTTAAATTTATAAGAATGAATTCCTGTATTTGCTATCTTCATATTTGTTAGATTTAAAGTAGCATTATTATCAACACCAAATTCTAAGTTTGTTTCACTATCTTCAAAATTTTTAATACCATCTAAATCTAAAATTCCATTTGAGTAAATACCACCAGATTTAATAACTAAATTTTGTGTATTGCTAAAATTATGATTATCTATATGAATAGTTCCACCCCTAAGCGTTCCTTGTATTGTGCTTAGATTATCAAAGAATATATTTCCACCTGTAATATCACTATGGATTTTAGAGTTTTTAATATGTATATTACCACCACCTAAAGTAGCTTTAGTATCGGTATTATTAATTACACTATCATTAATATATACTTTAGCAGTAGATGCTGCACTTGCTGAACCTATTGAGGTATTTGTAAATTTTGAATTATTAAAAGTAGTTGTATTATTGTATTTCCAAGCGTAGTTATTAATTGCTGTGTTTATGAATTCACTATCATTAAATGTAGCGCTTGTGTTATTGCCTAAAGTAATATGATGACCTGTGCCTTTTACGCTTGTATTTTGCACTAAAAGTCTATTGAATATATTTTCTCCATTTAAATCTATTCTGTGAGCTCCAGATGATAAATTAATATCATTAAAAGTTACATTATTTAATTGCATATTAGAACCATTTGAACTAATATTGATTTTTTTATCTTTTGAACCGGTTGCAGTAGTATCAGAAATATTTAGATTACTTGCTTGAATATTGCCTAATATTGTTGAGTTTTCTTGAATGATTAAACTGCCACCTGTTGTATTTCCGTTAAAAGTAGAAGTCATAAAAATAGTCTCATGTTTAAAATCAGAGTTATTAACATTAGAATTTAAAATGGTAAAGTTAGCAGATTTGTCTGTTTTGTAACCATATTTGACATTATCAAGTTTTACATTATCTAAAATAATACTATCTTGATATTCTGATCCGCTAGAAGTTTCTAAATTTATTGCAATGTTGTTTAAACTTCCACCAAACATTGTTAAATTAGAGTTATTTTTAATAATTAAGCTATGCTCAGTATTTCCACCACTTGGTTTTTGAAAGCTTACATTATTTAAATACACATCACCTCTTACCCAATATTGAGCTTTTGCAAAATTACTATTTATATTGATATTATTTATACTATGTAATTCTCCTACATTACCTAGTGTAATATTTCCACCTGTATGGTTAATATCGGTTGGTGTTTGATATGTATTGTTTATTATATTTTTACCAGCACTAATATTATCTTGAGCATTAGCTAATATTATTGCATCATTAGTTAATTGTGTTTGAGCACTTACAACATTAGCACTTAAAAGCATAAAAGCAACTAATGATAGCTTAATCGTTTTATTCATTTTTATCCCCTAAAATTAAATGAAAAAATAAGTAAATTATATTGAAAAAACCATATATTAAGATTAATGAATGGTTAATAAGATGGGTATTTATTATATTAAGCTTAAGAAAAATTATTAATTAAGTATTTTAGTTTATAAATAAATTCCTAATTCAAATTCTAATAATTTTTAAGGAATTTGAATTAGGAAATAAGATTAATTATTTAACAGCGTTTTCAAGACTTAATGCAGCATTTAATAGATTTAATTCATCAAATCTTTTTGCTACTAATTGCACGCTTACATTTAAATTATCATCAGTTTTTGCTACCGGAACGCTAATTCCTGCTAGTTTTGCAAGATTTACCGAAATTGTGAAAATATCTTCTAAATAGCTTTCAACTGAAGTGCTTTTTGCATCAAAAGTTTTTGGTAATGTTGGGCTAACTGGCATTAAGATTAAATCATTATCACTTAAAATTTCGTTATATTTTCTAGTAATTACTTCTCTTACCAATTGAGCTTTTTTATAATAAGCATCTATGTAGCCACTTGATAAAACGAAAGTTCCAAGAAGTATTCTTTTGCGAACTTCAAAGCCAAAGCCTTCGCTTCTAGTATTTACATAAAGTTCATTTAAGTCTTTAAAATCATCAGCTCTTTTTCCATATCTTATACCATCATAACGGCTTAAGTTTGCACTAGCCTCTGCACAAGCTATTATATAATAAGCCGCTACATCGTATTTGCTATCAGCTAAATTAACTTCACTTATGCTATGTCCGTGAGCTTTTAATTTTTCTATTGCTTCATAGGTTTTTGCTTTGATATCTTCTGAGCATGAATCAATATAATTTTTAATAATTGCGATTTTATATTTTTTATTAGCGTCTAATTTATCAAATGTAGAAACAAAATCTACATTAGCGCTTGTGCTATCGTGTTTGCAATGACCTGCAATTGCATCGTATAAAATACTAGCATCTTTTACATTTTGAGTTAGCACTCCAACTTGATCTAAGCTACTTGAATAACTAGCAAGTCCGTATCTACTAACTCTTCCATAACTAGGCTTAAATCCAACACAACCACAAAAAGCAGCAGGTTGGCGAACGCTTCCACCTGTATCGCTTCCAAGTGCGGCAAGAGCGATTTTAGCTCCAACCACTGCAGCGCTACCACCACTACTTCCACCAGGAACTAAAGAATTATTAAGCGGATTTAAAGTCTTGCCATAATAGCTACTTTTAGTAGTATTTCCCATAGCAAACTCATCCATATTACATCTTCCAAATGGTGCAAAGCCTTTGTTTTTCATATTAGTAATTACACTAGCATCATAAGGTGCAACATACCCTTGCATAATTTTTGAGCCATTTGTAACACTCCAGCCCTTTACTTGAATATTGTCTTTAATAGCAACAGGCACACCTAAATAATCAACATCATCTAAAGGAGTGTTTATTAATTGCTCTACATAAGCTCCTAAATGCTTATTTTCTAAAGCTAATTTATTTAATTCTTTTTTTAATTCTATTAATTCATTATCGCTTAATTTTAAAGCTTGTTCTAAAGTTATCATTTCTTTCCTTTATTTACTAAAATTACTCCAATAGCACAAATTATAGCAAGAACTATAATTGTGCTAGCTATTAGCTCAAAGCTAACAGGTTCGCTCATTTTAAAACCTTTTCACATCTAGGACATAAACTATCATCGCTAGTGCTTAAAAATTTCCAACATCTAGGGCATTTATGCATACTTGATTTTGTGATTTTGTATTTTTTGCCATCTAGCTCAAAACTTGCCAATGTTTCATCATTATTTAAGCTTTCTATCTTGCTTAAAGAATAAAAATCAGCTGCATCTTTAAAGTCTAAAATAGTTTCATCATCGGTTGATAAGTTAAGTTCTAATGTGCTTTTTATAACTTTTTCTTTTTTAAGAACATCAATTTGTTCATAAAACTTAACACGAGTTTTTAATAAGTATTCATAATCATATTTACTTTCTTTTATGAAAGCTTTTAAATCAAAGTCTTCTAAATCAAAAATACTTCTAATATTTCCCACTATAAACTTATTTGCGTGTTCGCAAGCTTCGTTTGTAGTATGAGTTAAAACAGGTGCTAATAAAACTAATAATTTTTTAAGTATTAAAGCCATTGCTGTAATTGATGCAGTTCTTTTACTATCATCTTTTGCATCGCAATATAAGCTATCTTTGCAAACATCAAGATAAACGCCACTTAAATCAGCACTTAAGAAAGTGCAAAGTGCATTCATACCCTTAGCAAAATCATATTCTAAGAAAGATTTTTTATAAAGTTCAAATACATTATAAGCTTTGTTTAAAATCATCTTATCAAGTTCGCTAAAATCATAATTATAAGCTTTTAATTCACTTGTATTTGCTAATAAAAATCTTATTGTATTTCTTATTTTTCTATACTGCTCGCTAGTTTGTTTTAGTATGCTTTCTCCTAATTTAACATCAGTTGAATAATCGCATAATGTAATGTAAAGCCTAAAGATTTCTAAGCCATAATTTTTCGCAATTTGTTCAGGTGCTATAACATTGCCTAAACTCTTACTCATTTTTCTACCTTTTTCATCTACGGTAAATCCATGAGTTAAAACTGCTTTATAAGGTGCTTGTTTGTTTAAAATTACACTTAGTAATAATGAGCTTTGAAACCATCCACGATGTTGGTCGCTTCCTTCTAAATACATATCAGCTTGAGTTGTTTTAATATCGTAATTTCCACTAGCTAAAACAGCATTAAATGTAGAACCACTATCAAACCAAACATCTAAAATATCGGTAACTTTTTCTAATTCATCTGCTTTATATTTTGAATTAGCAGGTAATAAGTCTTTTATTTCTTTTTGCCACCAAACTCTTACGCCTTCTTTTTCAAATATACTTGCAAGGTGTTTGTAAAGTTCAAAATCCATAATCAAATTCCCTGACTTATCATTAAAGAAAGCCAAAGGCACACCCCAAGAGCGTTGTCTTGAAATACACCAATCAGGGCGATTTGCAACCATTGTTCCGATTCTATTTTTTCCTGCTTTTGGGTAAAAATTAACATCATCTAAAGATTTTAAAGCTAATTCTCTTAAAGTCATACCATTGTAAAATTCTTTATCCATAGCTATGAAAAATTGCTTTGTAGCTCTATAAATTATAGGCTTGTGAGTTCTCCAGCAAAATGGATATGAGTGAATGAATTTTGAGCTTTTTATTAGGTTTTCGCCTAATAATTCAAGTATTACTTCATTTGCTTTAAATACATGCATTCCAAGTAATTCAGGTTTATTTGGAACTAATCTTTTAATATTTTCATCATAACAACCATCATCGCCAACAGGCATTTCAACTTCTATTCCATATCTAAGACAAGCATAATAATCATCTTCTCCGTGTCCTGGTGCAGTATGAACAAGACCACTACCACCATCCATTAAAACATGATCGCCTGTAATGAATTGTGATTTATTATTGTTTAGTGGATTTAATGCGAAAGTATTTTCTAAGAAATCTCCTTTAAATTCTAATACAGGTTTAATTTCAAAATCAGCTAAATCATCTAATCTTTTCTTAGCTACGATAAGACCATTTTCGCCTAATACATAAAGCTCATCTTTATTTAAAGCTATTGCTTTATTTGCTGGTAGCGTCCAAGGAGTAGTAGTCCAAATAACAGCTCTTGCATTATTTAAAACGCTTTCACTTGCTCCAAGTGATTTTAATTTTTCTTTAGCATCATCATTTAGTGCAAATGCTACGAAAATTGAATAATCTTCTTTATCTTCATACTCAACTTCAGCTTCAGCTAAAGCACTCTTAGCAGCCCAACTCCAATAAACAGGCTTACTTCTTTGAATTAAAAGTCCGTTTTTTGCTACTTCTAAAAGTGTTTTATAAATATTTGCTTCAAACTTAAAATCCATTGTAAGATAAGGCTTTTCAAAATCTCCTATAATTCCTAAATCTTGAAATTCTTTCTTTTGAATAGCGATAAATTCATTAGCATGATCGGTGCATGCGTCATGAATTTCTTTTATAGTTGGATTTTTATCCTTTAATTTAATTTCAACTTGTTGTTCAATAGGCAAACCATGGCAATCCCAACCCGGAGTATAGCTAATAGAATTATTTGCTAAAAAATATCTAGTTTTATTAATAGTATCTTTTAAGATTTTATTTAAAGCATGACCTATATGTAAATGTCCGTTAGCATAAGGAGGTCCGTCGTGTAAAACAAACTTCGGAGCTTTTTTATCTCTTAATTGCTGATATGCAAATGATGAAAATTTTTCAAAACTCTTCTTTTCATTTTCATAAAGATTTGCTCTCATCTCAAAAGTGGTATTAGGTAATAATAATGTATCTTTATAATCCATAATGTGCCCTTGTAATAATTTTTGATTGTTAAAATGCACTTATTTTGCTATACTTTTTTAAATAAAAGGATAAGAAATGAAACATTTATTAATATATTTTACAAAAGATTTGAGTTTTAATAATTCATTTTGCAATTTTGTGGATAGAAAACTACAAGAAAAGAATTTAATAACTAATTCAATAATAAAATTAAATGATGATGATTCTAAACTAAACACGCTTTTAGAAATTGATGCAAAAAAATATGAATTAATCACAATAATTGCAGATGAGCATTCTTTTTCAATGATTAATAAAATACTTGCAACCTTAAAAGAATGTGAATTATTTTTAGTTGATGATGAATTTATTGTAGCTGATACTAAGGTTTATCAAAAAAACTCAGTTTTAATTGATTTAAATGGTATTTCAATTAATGTTTTAAAGGCTAGTGCTTTTTATTTGCCTGAGATTTTACATACAGCAAAAGCAAATTATGATTTTTTAATAAGTGATTTGGACTTAGAAAGTGCTGAAATTTTATTAAATACTAGCGTTAAACCTTATGGGGTAAATCTTAATATATTTTCAATTTTGGATAATTTATTGTATGTAAAAGTTACTACTAATGAATATTCTGATGAAGTAGGGTTTTTAAATTCAATCAAATCGTTATTTCCTAAAAAAATACTTTTTACAAACAATATTTATAAACATATAATCACAAAGTTAAAAGAAAATAATAAAAAATTTAGCCTTGCAGAAAGCTGTACCGGTGGAATGATAGCAAGCAATTTTACTAAGATTGATGGTGCTAGTGAAGTGTATGAAGGAAGTGTGGTAACTTATTCAAATAAGAGCAAAAAAGCTTGGCTTAATGTAGATGATTTTTATTTAGAAAATGGTGCTGTATATTCTCAAAATTGTTCTTTAGCAATGGCTAATGGGGTTTTAAAACTTACAAAGGCAAATTACGCTATATCTTGCACTGGGGTATTAGGTGCAAATGATGATTTAGGAACTAAAAGCGGTGTTGTTTATATAAGTGCTATTAGTGATACGGGGCTAATTTTACATGAAAGATTAGAGCTAAAAGGTGATAGAATTTATATGCAAGAGCAATGCTCTTATGCTTGTGCTTTATTATTATGTAAATTAGAAAAGGATTTATTCTTTGAATGATTTATGTAGTTGGCTTAAAAAATGAAAGTAATATTAAAAGTATTTTTGTAAATGAAATTATTTTTAATGAATTTAGTATAAATGATGATTTTAGTGTAGCTATATTTACAAGCAAAAATGCTGTAAAAGCTTGTGAAATTAATAATATTAATTTAAAAAATAAAAAGATTTTTAGCATAGGCAGTGCGACTACAAATTATTTAAACGAAATTGGTTTAAATGTATTTTATACAGGCAGCACTGCACACGCAAGTGAGTTTAAATACGAGATTTTACCTTTGCTTAAAAGTGAAAAATGTGTTTATTTTAAGGCTTTGCAAATTATTAGCGATTTAGATGAGTTTTTGTATAAAAATAACATTGATTTAAGATGCGTTGTATCGTATTTAAATCATAGATTAAAAGAGCCTTTAGGTAATGATTTTATGCCTTTTAATGAAGAGATTAAAGAAGATGATATTTTGATTTTTTTAGCGCCTTCTGGGGTTAGAGATTTTGCTTATTTTTATGATTTTTTTCCAAAAAATATAATAGCAATTGGTAAAAGCACTCAAAAAGCTTTAAGTGATTTAAAAATAAATTCAGTTATTCCAGCTTATCCAACTCTTGATGAATGTTTAAAACTAGCTCAAGACTTAAAAAAGCTTTCGTGATTTGCTAATATTAATCTCTTATCATTTAGGCTAAGAAGTTTATTGCTAAAGCCACTTTGAGAAAAAAGCACGAAATAATCAGGCTCAAATCCTAAATATTTTGCTTTTTGCAATAATCTTGAATATGAGCTAAGGCACATTTTTTTGCCTTTAAATTTAACTTCTCCTAATAAGCTTAATTCATAATTATTATAAAAAATATCACATTCATAGTCTTTACCCCAAATGCTTTTAATGCCTTTTATATTAAAGTTTTTTTCGCACCATTGTTTAGCGATTTGCTCGTAAATATATGATAAGTAATTATTAAAATTATTTGAAATTATAGAAAATGCTAAATCTTTATCTTTTAGAATAATTTTTTCAAGTGATTTTAAAAAATAAAAATAAAATCTTGCATAGTTTGAATTAAAGATTACTTTATTTTGTGCGTAATAGCCTTTAAAAAATAATAAATTATTATTAAGTTCTATTGTTAAAAATCCACGATTTATAAGAGAATGAAAGCTTTTTCTAGCTTTAAATCTACTTTGGTATTTGTTTATAGAAAACTCAAGGCGAGAATTTTTTGCATAGTGGATTAAGGCTTTGCATTCACTATCATTTACGCTAAATTCATTAGGGTCGTATGAGTTAATTAGCTCTTTTATATAATAATTAATATCATTTAAGCTAGGTTTAAATTCCTTATCATCAAAAACAGCATAAAACTCTAAAGCTTCATTAGGATATAAATACGGATACCTTTTGCAAAAGTCTAAAAATTCTATAACTACCCCTTAATTTTTTTGTGCTAATTTTACTTTATTAATTTTTACAAAGGGCAAAAATGCAAATAGAAGAGCTAAAAAGCGACATAATTTTAGATGAAAATACCAAATATTTTGATTATACTGCAAGTGCTTTAGCTTTAAAATCAATTGAACTTAAAATGCAAAATATTTTAAAAACTTACGCAAACACTCACTCAGATAGCGCTAAGAATTCTAAGCTTACAAGCAAATATTATAAAGACGCAAAAAACTATATAAAACAAAGTTTAGGGCTTAGCAAGGATTATAGCTTGATTGCTTGTGGGAGTGGCTCTAGTGCTGCTATTAAAAAATTTCAAGAATTGCTTGGTATTTATGTGCCGCCTTTAGTTAAAGAAAAATATTTTAAAAATATAGATAAAAGCACTTTACCATTAGCGATAGTAAGTGCAATGGAGCATCATTCAAATGAACTTAGTTTTAGAGAGGGTTTGTGCGAGTGTATTAGGCTTAATTCAAGAGACTTTAATAGCGATTTATACGAATTAGAGCGAATTTGTAAAAAAAACTCTCATAGAAAATTAATCTTTAGCTTTAATGCAGTAAGTAACATAACAGGCATTAGAGCAAATCTTAATAAAATTAGCGAAATTGCAAAAAAATATAAAGCTATTTTAGCAATTGATGCAAGTGCTGCAATTCCTTATGAAAATATTGAAATACCTTATGATGCTTTATTTTTCTCAGGTCATAAAATGCTTGGTGGAGTAGGAACAAGCGGATTTTTAGCTATTAAAAATGATTATATAGGAAGTATTCCAACTTTTGCAGCAGGTGGAACGGTTGGCTATGTTAGTAGAAGTAATTATGAGTTTTTAAGTGATTTTGAAAGCCTTGAAGAGGGTGGAACTCCTGCTATTTTACAAGTGATTAAAAGTGAATTAGCTTTTAGAATTCGTGATAATATAGGCATAAAAACGATTAAAGAAAAAGAAAATGAATTAAAAGAATATTTTTTAAATACTATTAAAAAAGTTCAATTTAAATATAAAATCACTATTTATGCTATGAATGTAAAAGATAGGCTTCCGATTTTTTCTCTTAATTCTTTAGGAATAAGTCCTTATGATTTAGCTAAGGTTTTAAGCGATGATTTTGGGATTGAGACTAGGGCAGGGTGTGCGTGTGCTGGTCCTTATGCGCATGATTTGATGAATCTAGTTGATAATCAAAACTTTAATGCAAAACCTGGATTTTTAAGAATAAGTCTTCATTATACGCATGATTTTAATGATATTGATTATTTAATAAATGCACTTTGCAAAAGTATTGAGAAATTAAACAAGAATTTGAAATAGGAATTAGACTTTTAATTTTTGCTTGTAAGGGTTTGGATTTTGATTATTAAAAATCAAAATCCGAATTCAAATTCTTTTAATCTTCTATTATTTCTTTCTCGCCTTTTTTGCGAGCTGCTAAAATTAGTGGAACTCCGCTTAAATCATAATGCTTTCTTAATATATTTTGTAAATAGCGTTTATAAGAAAAGTGAAGCGCCTTTGGTCTATTCATTACAAGTGCGATTTTTGGCGGAGCAACGCTATATTGCGTAGCATAATAAATCTTAACAAGCTTACCTTTATCGTGTGGTAACGGATGAGCCAAGCAAGCTTCTTCTATGATTTGATTTAGCTTTGAAGTTTGGATTTTTTGAATATAGTTTGAATGCACTTTTAATATTAAATCTAAAAGGTTTTTAATGCGTTTTTTACTAAGTGCAGAAACGCTAATAATCGGAGCATAAGCTAAGAATTTAAATCTATCAAGCCTTAAATGCTTACAAACTTCATCAAATTCTTTATCACTTTTACCACATAAATCCCATTTATTTAGCACTATTATTACGCCTAAATAATTCTTGCCTAAAAGTCCTGCAATTCTTTCGTCAAGCTCGTTAAAGCCTTCAGCAGCGTCAAGCACAAGCAGTGCTATATGTGAGTTTTCAAGCATTTTTTCAGTGCGATTTAGAGCGTATTTTTCTATTCCTAAAATCTTGCTTCTTCTTCTAATTCCTGCAGTATCAATGAATTCTAGCGTTTTGCCATTATATTCTATGCTTTCATTTACAGGATCAATTGTAGTTCCTGCAATGCTACTTACAACACATCTTTCATCATTTACAAGCGCATTTAAAAGCGAGCTTTTACCTACATTTACACGCCCTAAAATAGAGATTTTTATATGATTTTCATCAATTTCGCTTACTTCATTAATACCTTCTTCATCATATTCACCTGCTATGTTTTCATCTAAGAAATCTTCTAAGCTAAGTTCGCTAGTATCTTCTACTATACTTTCACGCAAATGTGAGCTTAAAAATTCGCTTAATTCTTCAATACCTGTTGCATGTGATACGCTTATATTAAATACATCTTTAAAACCGAAGCGAGTAAATTCATGACTTCTTTCTTCATCACGCTTGCTATCAACTTTGTTTATAACTAAAGCTGTTGGTTTTTTTAACTTTAATAAATCATAAAAATAAGCCCTATCATCATCATTAGCACCTAATTTACAATCTACCATATAAACAATTATATCAGCGTCTTTTGCTTCTTTTAAGGTGTTTTTCTTTACATTTTGAAATAATTCATCTTTATCATCAAGCCCACCGCTATCAACTAAAATCGCCTTTTTACCATTTATATCTATTATTTTTCTATTTGTATCTCTTGTCGTGCCACTTACATCTGAAGTGATTGCTAGGCGTTCTTTTGCTAAGCGATTAAAAAGTGAACTTTTGCCAACATTTGGCTTACCGATTAACATAATTTTTTGCATTTATATCCTTTATTTTAAAAACTACTCATTGTAGCTTTTATTGTTTAAGTCCTAGCAAAGTATCAAGCATTTTATCAACTGTTGTAATAATCTTAGCACTAGCACCAAAACTTGCTTGATATTTCATAAGGTTACTTAATTCTTCGTTCATATCAACGCCGCTTACTGATTGAAATTCAGCCGTAACATTGCTTAAAATTGCTTCATTTGTTTTATGCAATGTATTGTTATTTTGTGCTCTTGATGCAATATCTGTTGTTATATATCTATAAAAACCTTCAAAAGTTGCTTCTGTGCTTTCTCCTTTTGTATCATAAAATTTAATTTTATCATATTGTAATTGAGTGATTGCATTAGCTACGTCGTTGTTTCCATCAGCTCCTGAGCTACTTGCTCTAAGTAGTGTCGGATCATGTCTTAAGCTAGTATCTACATCAATATTGCTAGCATCAGTTCCTTCAAAAAACTTACCTAAGCCAAAAATACCAGGAAAATTTGTCCCATGATCTTCAACTCCTACCTTATAGCCATCAAGCTTAGGAATAAGACTAAAAATTCCACTATCTTTAGTCTCATCATAAGAATAATCAGCTGTAAAATAATCATCAAAATCGTTTAAAGTGTTATTATCGTTATTATCATCTGTGTTTGAATTAATCTTTTCAAGCAAACTTGAGCTTCTAGCTCCGCCTGTCATTGAAGTACTTGTATCAAGTGTGATTGTTTTTCTAGCTACTTCTTTTCCGTTATCATCATATACTATTAAATCAAAAGTTCCTGTTTTTAATCTATTATCAGCATTCATAATAACATCATCACCCTTTAGGTGCGAAACTTCATTTGAAATTATTTGTTTTTGTGCTGCTCTTGAATAGATATTATTTGTTTCTGTTATTAGAGTTTTTGCAAATGAATCCATGTTATTTATATAATCTTGCAAAATTCCATCATCAAATCTATTTGTTTGAGTATTAAACTCACGACCTCTTAAATCAAGTTGAGCGCCTAATTGACCACCGCTTAATTTGGTTGTTAAATCAGCAGTAGTTCCGTCTTGAAGTTCATAATATATTCTTTGAAATGGACTTCCTGCTGCAACGCTATCAATCTTTAATGGATGAAATGTAGTGCCATCAACTATTGAAAAACCTTCAATATTTAAATGATAATCTATGCTACCATCTTTAATATTTGTATCAAATGATGAGTTTTGCTCTAAATTATCTTTAAAAACTTGAGATTTAACAAGTTTTGAAAGTCTTAATTCTAATTCATCTCTTTTATCTCTTAAATCGTTAGCCATAGAATCACCTGCTGACTCACTTGCTGCTATTTGGCCATTGATTGTTGCTATATCTTTTCCTATTCTATTTATTTCTTCAATGGTTAAAACTATATCATCATTAACAGAATTTTGCATTTTAAAAAGGTCATTTCTAGTTGCGCTTATATCTTTAGCTAAGGTTTTTGAAACTTGAATTAAGTTAATTTTCATTGCACTATCTGCTGGGTGGCTTGCATAATCGTTCCAAGCTTTTTGGTATTGTTGCAAGTCATTTAATATACCAACATCTTTTAAGTCAGGAAATCTTTGTGCTACTTCTTCAAGTTTGGTTTTAAAATATTTTGTATTTTCTACATTATTTGTGTTATCTCTTAGTTTTGTGAAAACATATTCATCATGAATTCTTACTATCTTATCTACTTTTGTTCCAAGACCAATATCTCCTGCTCTAACATGCAGAGCATCAGCAGCTGATTGAACTACTCTTTGTCTTGTATAGTATGGATTATTTGCATTTGTAATATTGTGTCCTGTTGTAGATATTTGAACCTGCGCAGCGCCTAGACCACTTACACCGGTGTTTAATGTTGAAAATATACTCATAAAATAACCTTTAAAATATTTTTATAATCTTTAGCAAAATATATTCCATATCGTAAAAATCTCGTTTAACTTTATACTTAATTGAAAAAATAATTAATTTTTTAGGATATTTTTTAATTTCTATTTTAAAGGTTTATGATATGTAAAACTAATTTATTATTAAAAATAAGAAGAATTTAAAATAAAAATTTAAAAGTCTAGCAAAATAAAAAGTCTAATTCCTATTTCAAATTCTTTTTAAATTCTAAAGAATTTGAAATAGGAATTTAAACATCTTTAATGAGATTAAAATCTAATTTTTATTTTGAATATCTAAAACAAATTAAACTAAATATATATAAAAATGAAAAGAATTTGAAATAGGAATTTGATTAATATATTTTGTTTTAATAGTAAATATTGAAGCTTTATGTTTATGAAGTATTGATATTTACAAGCCAAAAAGGCTTGTAAAATTAATCTTGTCCGTTTCTAACGAATGCAGGTTCGTTAAAATCTCTTGTTTTATAATCAACTTTTATAGTTCCACCACTTACTTTTTGTAATTCTGGTTGAGCTAATTTGTAAGTTATTTCTTCTTCGCGTTTTTTGTTTTCTAATTCTATTTGAGCTTTTTGTGCTCTTGATTCGTCAAAACCTGTTGCAATGATAGTAACTTCTACTGCATCAGCAGGTAAATCCTCATCTAATACATGCCCGCAGAATACATTTACATCTTCACTGCTTGAATTAGATATATCTTCCATAGTTTCAACTAATTGGAAGAATGGAACATTTTCGCCATAGCTAAAGAATACAATCATAGCTTTTGCATCTTTTAAATCTGCAATATAATTGTCTAATAATGGTGAATTAATAGCATTTTCATAAGCTTCTCTTATTGAGTTTTCGCCTTCAGCTCTACCCATACCCATTAGAGCAGTTCCTCTATGGCTCATTACTGAAGTTACGTCAGCAAAGTCTATATTTGTATCACCTTCTACTAATAACATTTTGATAATACCTGTTACAGCATTTACTAAAACATCATTAGCATATTTGTTTGCTTCTCTTGTATTTAGATTTTTAGGAACTACTAATTTAAGCTTATCGTTTTGTATTAAAATAACACAATCGCTTTCTTTCTTTAATTCTTCTAAACCTTTTTCAGCTGCTTTAATTCTAGCTTTTTCATAACTAAATGGAAATGTTGCAACAGAAACTACTAATATACCTAAAGATTTAGCGATTTTAGCAATTACTGGACCAGCACCTGTTCCTGTTCCACCACCTAAACCTTCAGCTATAAATAATAATTCAGTTCCTTCTAATTGTTTTCTTATTTCATCTTCTACTTCTTCAGCTGAAATTCTTCCGATTTCAGGGTTTGCACCTGCTCCACGACCATTTGTTTTCTTAGGTCCTAGTTGTATTTTTATACTAGCTTTTGATCTATTTATATCTTGGATATCAGTGTTTGCAATCATAATATCTACATTAGAAATATCAACTTTTAATGAACTAGCACAAGTTTCTACAATATGATTAATCATATTGCCACCAGCTCCACCAACTCCTATAACCTTTATCTTTACACCACAATCCATTTCGTTCTCCATAACCTTAAAATCTATATTATCACTTGAAAAATCAAAATCCATTTTTAAAATATCCTTTCTATAAAAATACAAACTTTCTTCCAAATTCTAGCAAAAAATCCTTCAGTTTTTTCATCACTAGGAACAATTTTTAGTGATTCTAAAACTTCATCTTTTTCACTTGTTTCAGGTTCAAGCAATTTTTGTTCCTTTGTATCTATATTGTTGTAATAAACTTCTTCATTTTTTGTTTCTATGTCAATTTTTGTTGAAAAATCCATTACTTTTTCAAAATTATTATTTTTTTGTCTTGTTAGTAAAACACCAGCCGAGTTAAGCTCATATTTGGTATGAAATCCACTTGCATACATACATAAACCAAGAAGGCAAGTGTATTCAGGCATAGTGAAAATTTCATTATCCCCATAAAATACTTTATTTTTCTCTATTAATGTTCTAACTGCTTTGTTATTAAATTTAGGACTTGCTCTTTCTGACATATTGTCAATTTTAAAGCAGCCACCTGTTAAAACTACTCTTGAGAAAAACTTCTCATAAGGACTATCATCAATACTTGCATAAATACATTCAAGCATTTCAGTTAATCTCATATTTACACATTTTGAAATAGATTCAACCGAAACTCTATCAAGTGCTTGAGAGCCAGTTTTGTAATATTCTACATGAGTTGTATTTTCTTCATCTTTAAATAAAGAAAATTGTAGTTTAATTTTATCTGCTACTTCATTGCTAGCAGTTAAGTATTTAGCTATATCGCTTGTAATATGCCAAGAACCAAACGGAAAATAATACATCCATATAATTGAGTTATAAGCATAAATCGCTATATCACATACTTGCGAACCACAATCAATTATTGCAACGCCATTTTCTTTTTCATCATTATTTAGGCAGTAAATTGCATTTGCGTATATTGAAGATACTAAAACATAATTTTTAATATCAGCATTTGATAAAATTTGTTTTATGTTTTCGTAATCATTTTTGTTGATTGTAATTATGTTTGCTTCTAGTCTAAAACTAGATGCCATCATACCTAATGGATCTTCAATATTATCAGTATTATTTGCTCTAAATCTATAAGGTAATATGTGAATTGGAGTTTGGTCTATATTTATATCCGCTGATGTTTTTGCTGCATTAATTGCTTTTTCGATATCTTTTAAAGTAATAGCAGAACCATTTGCATCAAGTCTAATATCTGCATATCCTGTAACAGAATTTGTATAAGCACCACTTACTGATACAGCTATTTTATCGATATTAATGCTTAAATTTTCTTTTACTTTACTTACAGCTTTTTTAATGGCATTACTAGCATCATTTATGCTAGTAATTTTACCTGATTTTATTCCATAGGTTTGAGTGCTTGCAACACTTACTACCTTAATACCTTCTCCATCAAAACTAACAATAGCAACTTTTATTAAGCTAGAACCTAAATCAATGGCTAAAATATTCAAAATTCACTACCTTTATAATAATTTTTAATTTGATAACGCTTTTGTAGTTCTTTTAATAAATCATCAAACATTAAATTAAAATTAATATTTTTTAATTCACTAGCAAACGCAACTTCTTCTTTTTTATCTACATTATTTGTAAGCTTTTGAGATAAAATTTCATATACAACTACTTTATCGCTTAATATCACATAAGATTTTTTATCTTCTTTTAAGAATAACTCACTAACAAATGTAAAAAATTCTATATCTGTTAAATCGGTATTATTTTTAGAAACTTTAGAGATAAAGCCTATATTTTTACCATTAATTTTATCTTTTTTAATTTCTTCTTGTGCTACTTTTTCTAACATTTCTTTAAATTTATAGTCTTTGTAATCTTCTTCAGCCATAGTTTTCGCTGCCTCAAAATCTAGCTCTTTTGGTTCATTTATTTTGTTTAATTTCACTATATAGTATTTTTTATCCATAATAAATGGCTTACTAAGTTCATTTTCTTTTAATTCTTTGTTTAGTAAAGCTATTTGTGAATATGGACTTTCAATGCTTGTTGTTTGGAAGTTAATTTCACCTTTTTTAAGCTTTACATAGTCTAATTTTGCATCTTTTTCTAATAAGCTTAAAGCAAAATCAATTTTTACATCTTCTAAAGCATCTTTAAATTCTTTAATCTTATTATCTTCATCTTTGTAATTAAATTTATTATTTTCCCAATATGCTTTTAATTCATCTTCTTGTATATTGTCAAGTTTTGGCTCTATTGAATAAACTGAGTATTCATAATTTAATTCGCTTTTATAATCGCTTTTGTGTTCTTCCCAGTATTTTTTTAACTCATCAAGATTAATTTCTATTTTATTAGCTTTTGCAGACAAATCAATAATTTTTAAATTAATTTCATCTTCCATATTTATACTTGAGTTTAGTATTTCAATCTCTTTTTGATTTGCTGGTATATTAAGTAATTTTAACATTTTAGAAATTTCTAATTTTTCTTTTATTTGTTTTGCAAATTCACTTTCACTTAATCTTAAAGCTTTTAAATATGAAAGATATTTTTCTTTATCAAAGCTTGTGTCTGTTTCACTTTTTTGAAACATTTTATCGTTTGCAATTGTTTTTAAAACTTCATCATCACTAGCATAAAATCCTAAGTCTTGAGCATAATTTAATAATAACTTTTCTCTCATTAAATCAATTAAAGCTTGTTTGTCAAGTCCTAAAGCTAAAGCTTGTTCGTTTGTTAATTCTTCGTTTGATAGCTGACTTTGAATAATATAAAGCTCATTATATTTATCGTTAAATTCTTTATGTGTTATACCTAAATTACCTACTACTGCTACATATTTATTTCTTGAACTATTTAAATCAACACTACCCCAACCAACAGTTCCCGCACCTACGAAAGCGATAACGCTAATCCAAATTGTTACAACTAAATATTTTTTATGACGCTGCATCCAAGTAATCATTATTTATCCTATTTTCAAGTGTTTTAAATGAAAAATCCTATCTTATAAGCATTAACAAAAGTTTAATTTATACAAGAAATTTTAGCTTCTAAATCAATGTCAAAAATTCTTGCAAATAAGGTATTAAAATCTCTTTCAAAAATGATTAAACCTAAATTACGAATTAATAAAAAATTTAAATTATTTTTATTTAGTTTTTCAAGTAAGGCTTTATTATTGTTTAAGATATCGTTACTTTCAACGAAGAAATCTTTATTTTTATAAGTTAATTTTGATCGTTTGCAAATGCTTAATATTTCTTTAGAGCATACAATGGCAATAACTTTAGCTTGAGCGAAATTATTATAAATTAGCGAATGTAATTTAGCCATTTTACAAGCGTCTTTATATTTATAATTTTCGTTTAATAAAAGTTTGGTAAAAAAATTATTTTCTTCAGAATATATTAAATTTTTATTTATTATAAAACTATTATCTTCAAATCTTGTAGAAATTGAGCCGTTTAGCCCATATAAAAAATCTTTTTCATACATAATTTTTGCATATTTTGTAATTTCAATAAACATTATTATTCCTTGTTAAAAACTTTTATTTATTATATATGTAATAATAAATTTTAAGGTTATCATTTGCAAATTCATATTCCCGTTTTAAAAGAAGAAGTAATTAAATTATTTAAAGATTTAGATAATGGTTATTATCTTGATGCTACTTTAGGATATGCTGGTCATGCTAGTGCTATTCTTGAAAATAATAATAAATTAAATCTTTTTGCTTGTGATCAAGATGATGAAGCTATAAATTATTCTAAAGAAAAACTTAAAAAATTTAATAAAGATATTCAAATTTTTAAAACTAATTATGAGAATGTTTTTAATTTTATTCAAGATACTAGCAATATTAGAGGGGTTTTAGCAGATATTGGAGTTTCTAGTTTGCAGCTTGATAAAGATGATAGGGGATTTTCTTTTGAATCTAGCGAATTAGATATGAGAATGAATAAGGACAACTCTTTAGATGCTAAAGAAGTGCTTAATACTTATTCTAAAGATAAATTAAGCAAGATTTTTCAAGAGTATGCGGAATTGCCTGAAAAACTTTCAAACGATATAGCTTTAAATATAATCAAAAATAGACCTATAAACTCATGTAAAAATCTAAGTCAAATCATAGGAAATGCCAAATTAAACAATAGAAATGTAAGTTTAAAAACCTTAGTATTTCAAGCAATAAGGATTGAAGTAAATAATGAGCTTGGAGTTCTTAAAATTTTTTTAGAGCAGGTTAAAAATCTTAAAGATTGTTTAGTTTGTATCATAACTTTTCATTCATTAGAAGATAAAATTGTAAAAGATACTTTTAAAAAGTGGGCTAGTAATTGCATATGCGATGAAATTGCAATAAGGTGTGAATGTGGTAATAATCATTCTTTAGGTAAAATAATTACAAAAAAGCCAATAGAACCTAGCAAAGAAGAAATTAAATTAAATTCTAGGTCAAGTTGTGCTAAATTAAGAGCATTTTATTTATCAAAATGAAAAATATTAGAACAAGCACTGAAGAAAAAGAAGAATTATTATTAAATAAACATCAAGATTATTCAATTTTGAGTTTTAATAAAAGAATAGTTTTAGTGTTTTTTATAGCTATGATAATTTCTCTTAGTTTAGTTTGGGTTAGATTACAATTGTATGAATCAAGCAAGATTTATGCTCAATTAAAAGATAAAAGAGAAGTTTTAAGCGAAGAAAACAAAGAATTAAAAAGAAAAATAGAAGCATTACAATTTAAAAATAAAATCACTAATTATTTTGAAGTGCAACATGGAACTAAGTAGGTATTATTTAAATCAACAATTTTTAAAATTAAAAGCGTATTTTCATAAGTATGACCCTAGTAATTTTTCATTACTTTATGCCCTAAAGGCTTGTGTTGGCTTAGGAATTTGTCTTTTATTAAGTCATTTTATTATAGATACTCGTTATATTATTTTTAGCGTTTTATCTTGTGTTTTTATATTTTATATGAATAATTTTAATTCAGTTGGAATTAAAAAGATTTTATATTTAGCTGCTTTTACTTTTTTTGGTTGTTTGTTTGCTTTAATAGTACCATTTCTAATAAAGCTTGGATTTTTTATAGCAATTCCTGCATTTATATGGATATTTTTAGTTATTTTTTCTGGAGCAATATCGCAAGATGCCTTAAAAATAGGTATTTATGTAACCTTATTATTAATGGCTATGTTAATTACTGCGAGTTTAAATAATTTTGATAGTAAAGAAGTCTTTTATGCTACTTTGGTTGGCTCTTGTGTGGCTACTATTTTTAGAACTTTTGCATTTTATACTTATGGTGGATTTACTAGAAGAAGCTTTATAATGTTATTAAATGATTTGATTTATATAAGCGAAAATATCACTAATGATAAATATGAAGTCTGGCAAAATTTATTTGTAACTAGGATTAATGAGTTTAAAAGATTATTTGAGAGTAAATCGGTAAATATTAAAGATTCAAGCCTTATAAGGCATCAAGAAATGGCTATGTTTTATTTGTTAAAATGTGAAGAAATAGGGCTTGCATTAGTTTCTCTTAGAACATTTTTTAAACAAAATTCTACAAATACACATATAAAAAATATTCAAAATGAAATAATTTATAATTTAGAAGAATTAAAAAAGATTTTTAAAGATGAGAAGGTAAATCTTAAATCTTTTTATTTAGATAGATTAAAGCAATTAAATACCTTACCTATATTATGCACTTTGGTTGAAGTTTTGTATTATAAATTAGAGTTGTTTAAGCAAGGCGGTGCAAAGCAATTAGTATTAAAGCCAAAAGATAAAAAAATCACCTTTGATACAATAAAAGAAAAGTTTAATTTAGATAATAAATATTTTAAATTTTCAATAAAAGTTGCTTTAGCTACTTCTTTTTCTTTATTTTTGGCAATATTTTTTAAAATTGATCATGGGATTTGGATTGCGATGGGAGTTTTTACTCTATTTAAAGAAACGATAAATTCAACTACGATAAATAATAAAGAAACAATATATGCAGCCTTAATAGGCTTTGCTTTAGGATTATTGATAATATTTTTTATACATTCAAAATTGCTTTTTTTAATTTTATTTTTATCTTATTTTGCTTGTATTTATTTTAAGCATTTTCCTTATTTTATAGCGACTATTTTTATAATGCTAAATCTTGCTATTTTGTTTGCTAGTTTGGGATTAGATTATGAAAGATTGCTTGCTTATAGATTACTTGATTTTTTAATAGCTTTTGTTATTGTGTATTTTTTCTCTTTACTTTGGCCTAGTAAAAGTGAAGATGATATTAAGCCAACTTTAAAAATTGCGATATTAAATCTAATGAATTTCTTAACTTCAATTATCAAAAAAGAAGATTATTTAACTTGCGAAAATCAAATTTTATTAAACATTAAAAGTTTGAAAAATATATTGTATGAAAGTAGAACAAAACATAATAAAGTAGAGCATATTAGATTGCTTGAATCAGTTTTAGAAATGAATAATTTGTGCATATCGCTTAATGATTATATATACTCAAAGCATAATAAAGTGCAGTTAAAAGAGCAATCAGATATCATGATATTAATCACTAGATTTAAGATGATGGATAATATTAGTAATGATTTGCCATATTATTTTTACGATGAAGTAGAAGACAAGATTTTAAGTAATGATGAAAGGATTAGATATTTTATAAATCAAATCTCAAAAAGACAAGATGTAGTGTATAAATATCTAATAAATAATCAAAATTAATTTATATTGAAAATTGAAAGGAATTTGAATTAGGAATTAGACTTTTGTAGATTTAAATTCCTGTTTCAAATTCTTAGGATTTTTTATAATTAGTAATTTAGCACTAAGTTGTTTTTTAAAGCATTCTTAATTAATAATTAAGCTTGTTTAATAAAGTAAAACAAGCAAGGATTGATAATAAAAATAACTTAAACTATATTTAGAAGTAGATTAAAAGATTTTCAAAAAACTATTAAATGAAAAATGATTTATCTATAAAGGTGATTAAATAATAACGCCGATTTATTTTCTAAATAGTAAAAAAGCTCATCATTAACTTAAAATATGCAAAAAAGTTTTAATCAAGCTTTTTATCAATAATGAATAAGTTTTTATTTTAAACAAAGGAAATTAGACTTTTGTGTATTTAAATTCCTATTTCAAATTCTTAGTATTTTTTTGTATTTAAAATTAAAGAATTTGAAATAGGAATTACAAATTAATTGCTTTTAGTATTTATAAGATTAAGCTAGGTTTTATCCTAGCTTAATTTTTAGTGTAGTTCTTTCCAGATAGCGTTTTTCCAAGCATATGCTAAAACAGCTAATAGCGCAAAATAAGCCATTATTTTTAAGCCTAAATCTTCTCTTTCAGCTTTTTTGCTATCGCCTACATTTGTGAGATAAGTTACTATATCATTTTGAGCTTGCTCATTTACACCAACTCTAGGCATTGCAGTTCCTGGAAGTTGTTTTTGTGTATCGTTTATGAACTTATGTAAGTAATCTTCACCTTTTGCACGAATAATTATTGATAAATCAGGAGGAGTTGAACCCATATAATCTTTTAAATCTCCACCATTTACTTTGGCAATAAAGCCATCATATTTTACATCATGGCATCTTCCACAAGCATCATCAAATACGATTTTTCTATTTTCAAATTCAATTTTAGCAGCTTTTTCACTATCGCTTAATTTGCTTGCATTAATTTCACTTGCAATTTTTGCTTTTTTATCATCTAAAGCAGCTTTTCCTATGCTGTTTAAATAAGCTACTAGATTTGCTACTGCTTGTGCGTTTTCATCATTAATACTTCCATCATCTTCTAAGAATGCAGTCATCATAGGATGTGGATTTTCTTCATTGTATTTTTTATGGTTTTTCATTGCTAATGCAGGGTTAATTGAAATAGCCATTAAGAACTTATTATCATAAATAGCACCTGCTGTGCTTAAATCAGGAATGATTATTCCTTGAGCTCCGATACCATCATCTGCATCATTAAATCCTGCAAAACTTGCTCTATGACAGCTTGCACAATTTGCTTCAAAATCAGCTTTACCAGTTTCTACATCACCTTTTAAGCTTGCAATTTTATCTACATTAGCCCAAAGTTTTTTTGTATCTTCTAATTGTTTAGTAGCTGATTCTATATCTTCTTTTTTGCCACTTGCATTTGCTTTTTCAAGTTCTACTTGAGCTTGAGCAATATCTCCTGCTTTTAGGTCAAAATTTACATTGCTAGTATGCTCGTGCATTTGTGAATGTGCATAAGGCTCAACACCCCAATAAACAATACCTGTAAAAATAACTAATATTGCAAATATTTTTAACTCTTTCATTACTTAGCCTTTCTTTCCATAAGAGTAATTACCGGTAAAACCACTATTAATAGTGCTAAGAATGTAACAGAAGCAACAGTTGCTATTGTATTGTTAATTCCAACAGGAGGTAATTTACCATAAATTGTAAGAACTATCATATCAATTACTAATAACCAAAACCATACAAAGAATGCTCCACGCTTATGTGCAGGTGCAACTACATTTGAGCGGTCTAGGAATGGTAATACAAAGAAAATAACTTGTGCAATACCAAAGCAAGCAAGTCCTATTTCATAAGAAAATCCTCTTAAAATCTCATAGCTCCATAAGAAATACCACTCAGGATAAATATGTGGAGGAGTTTTTAATGCGTTTGCTGGTTCAAAGTTAATTGGATCCATAGCAAAATCATAGTGATAGCAAACTAAGTAAAAATAAAAAATCATAAATAAGCAAACATAGAAAATATCTTTGCATAAAAAGTCAGGCCAAAATGATATAACTTTTGCTTCTTTTTTCTTACCTGCTAAATATTTTTCAGCTTCTAAATCAAAATCAATTTCTTCTGCAATTTCATTATTTACATGTGGAAATCTTAAAGCATAGAAGTGAATTGCAATGAAAGCAATTACAACGATAGGAAGTAAGCAAACATGTAACATGAAAAATCTATTTAATGTAGCATCTCCTACTGCATAATCTCCTCTAATCCATTCAACTAATTCAGCACCAATAAATGGGATACCACCGAAAAGATTAGTAATAACCATTGCAGCCCAGTAGCTCATTTGTCCCCAAGGTAACATGTAACCACTAAATGCTTCAGCAGAAAATAATACGAATAATACCATACCACTTATCCAAATTATCTCACGACCTTTTTTATAAGAGCCATAATAAATTCCTGTAAATAAGTGAATATACATAATTAAAAATACAACAGAAGCAGCAACCCCGTGCATATGGCGCCAAAGCCAACCATATTCAACTTCTTGCATAATTGTTTTATTAACACTATCAAAAGCTAGTGCAACATCAGGCTTATAATACATTACAAGTAATAAACCTGTTACGAATAAAATGGCAAACATAGTAAGTAAGATTACTCCCATTGCCCAAAGAAAATTAATTTTTTTTGGAATCCAGTATTGTGTCATCATAACTTGCATAAATTTTTTAATCGCAAGTCTTTGATCTAGCCAATCAACAATTCCATTTGATTTTTCAAAATGTGCCATGATTAAGCCTTTCCTACATTTTTCATAATTTCTTCATACTCTTTACCGATTTCACCTAAAACTAATTTTGTTCCATCTATTGCAAAAGGTGGAATTTCAAGTGGAGTTGGAGGTGGTCCAGCCATATTTTTACCATTTATATCAAATACGCCACCATGACAAGCACAAACAAAGTTTTTATCTTTTTCATGGTAAGCGGGAATACAGCCAAGGTGAGTACAAAGTCCTATAACAACGGTATATCTAGAATCTCCTGCAACCACATCAGTATTGCTTTCTTCCATATCTTTTGATTTTTTTAGAATGAAAATTGGTTTTTTTCTCCATTCAACTGTTCTTAATTCTCCGTCAGCTAAAGGCGATAAATCAACGGTTGTAAAACCTGCTGCTTTTACACTAGGAAGTGGATCCCAAGTTTTTTTCATACCCACTAGTGTAAAAACACCACCAACAGCCGCAGCAGCGCCTAGGGTAAAGCCCATAAAGCTTCTTCTACTAGCCATAATTATCCTTTCATAAAGTTTGAAAATAAACGTTTAGTTTAGTGAAAATTAGGTAAATATTACAAGTATATGATTATTAATACTTTTGGAATATTATTTGCTCTAGTGCTTGAATAATACTTACTAAGGAGTTAAAATGGAATTTTATAAATCTAAACCATTAATTGTGAGTGCATTAGCTGGTAGGGATTTAAGAAATAAATTAATTAGTTCAAATATAGCAAATATTGATACTCCTTTTTATAAAGCAAGAGATGTAGATTTTGAAACAATTTTAAATGAAAATGCAAATACGCTTTACAAAACTACACAAGCACCTGCAACAGCAGCAACAAATCCTATGCATTTTGGAATAGGTATGAGTAATAAATTAGCAATTACAAATGAAAGACATTTACAGCCTTTAGAATTTTCAAATGATAAAAGTGGAACTATTTTTGCTAGAGATGGTCATTTGCAAAGAAATGATGCAAACTCTGTTGATTTAGATGTTGAAACAAGTGAGTTAAGCAAAAACGCTATTATGATTAGTGCACTTGATTCGGTTCTAAAAAAACAAAGCGAAGTTGTAAGAACTATAATAGAAAGTAGTTCTAAATTAAGTTAAGGATAGGTTATGGCATTTTTAAGTGATTTTGATATTAGTGGTTATGGATTAAGCGCTCAAAGATTTAGAATGAACTTAATTAGCTCAAATATAGCTAATGCAAATACTACAAGAACCAATGAAGGCGGTCCTTACAGAAGGCAAGATGTAGTATTTAAAGCAATCAATTTTGATGATGTTTTAAATGATGAGATAAATTCTAAAAATAGCTTTTTTGAATATGAAAATCCTTTAAATGACCCTGTTAATTTTCCTGAAGCAAAACCTGCAGTAATGGGTGTAGTTGTAGATAAAGTAGTAAGAGATGATAAAGATTTTATTTTAAAATACGAGCCAAATCATCCAGATGCAAATGCTAAAGGTTATGTAGCATATCCAAATATAAATCCAGTGGTTGAGATGAGTAACTTAATAGAAGCAACAAGAGCTTACCAAGCAAACGTAGCAGCATTTACAAGTGCAAAAACAATAGCTCAAAGCGCTATTGATTTATTAAGATAGGAATGAAATATGAATAATATTAAAATCAATCAAGGCTTAGTTCAAGGTTTTGAAAATCCTAAATCAAATTCTATTAAAAATAATGGTTTTTCATTTGAAGATGTTTTAAAACAAGAACTAGAAGAATTAAATCAAGAACAAATCGTAGCAGATAAAGCTATGGCAGATGTTGCTACTGGCAATGTAAAAGATTTACACCAAGCAGCAATTGCTATTAATAAAGCAGAAACAAGTATGAAATTTATGTTAGAAGTAAGAAACAAAGCAATAAACGCATATAAAGAGATAAGTAGAACTCAAATATAAATAATGCAAACAAGTTATGAGCCTAGTAAAAGAACATTTGTAATTTTAATTTTATTATTATTGGTTGCGTTACTTGTTATTTTTACTTTTACTAGGACAAAAACCGATGAAAGAAATGTCGGAAATATTGAACGCGGTGAAAGAGTTGGTGCTTTAAACGGAGATATAGTAAGTGCTGACGGATATACTTTAGTTACAAGTAGGCGTATTTATAGAGCTGAAATAGATATAAGAAGTATAAATTTAGATAAATTAGATTATTTTTTAAAATTGTTTCAAATATATGCTTTTATTGATGATAAAGAGATTAAAGATATAAAAGCAAGATTACTTAAAGCTTTAAAGCAAAAAAAGGTATATAATTTCGTTTTATCAAAAGATATAGATTCAAAAGCAGCAAGTTATCTTCAAGAATTATCTAAAAAATTATATGTATCAGGATTTTTCAAATCATTTAAAAACGCAAATGGCAAAGTAAGCACAAGAAGACTTGAGATTATTGAACACAAAGAAGAAAGGGTATTTTCAAAAGGCGATATTTTAACTCCTGTTTTAGGATATTCGCAATTAAGTTTAGAAGATGGAATTTATGCAAATATTCCAAAAAAAGGCTTAGAAAAATATTATGAACAATATTTAAGTCCAAAGAGTGATTATAAAATTATAGGAAATAAAGATATAGGTGGAAATATCATAATAAATTCTGAAAGCTTTATAAGTGAAAAAGTAAGTGGTAGCAATATTCATCTTAATATTAATTTAAAACTTCAAAAAGGTATAGAAAATATAGCAAGTGTTGCTAGAAAAAATTTCGGAGCAAAGCAAGTAATTATAGGTATTTTAGATAGTAAAGATGCTAGTGTAATAGCACTTGCAACTAGCAAAAGATATGATCCGTATAATAGAAAAAGTGATTTGTCTTTTTTAAATACTGATGCAGTGGAATTTGAATACGAGCCTGGCTCGGTTATTAAACCTATTGCTTTTGCAAATTTATTGAAACTAAATCGTTTAACGCCATTTGAGTGGGTAAAAACTTATGGTGGAAGAATGAAACTTGATAAATACTATATCACTGATACTCATCCTATGGATAGTATGATTGCTGAAGATATTATCGTGCATTCATCAAATATCGGAATGGTTCAAATATCTAATAAAGAAAGTGTAAAAGAATTAATTAATGGCTATTTGGAATTTAATTTAGGAAGTTTAACAGGAATTGATTTGCCTTATGAAAAAGCAGGTTTTATCAAAGATGCAAAAAAAACTTATGAAGTAGAAAAAAATACTATGGCTTATGGATATGGTTTTAGAACTACTTTTATACAACTTTTAGCAGCTTATAATGTATTTAATAATCGTGGAATTTGGATTAGCCCTAAGATTGCGAAGTATTATAAAGAAGATGAAGAATTAAAAGAACTTTATAAAAAAGAAGAAAGAGAAGTTTTACCATTAGAAATTGCTAAACAAATGAATAGGATTTTAATTAAAACTGCAAATCAAAAATCATTAGCAAAATACTGGCCTTTAGGAATTAGTGTAGGTGGCAAAACAGGAACAGCAAGAATTAGCTCAAGTGGAAAATACGAAAGAGAATATAACGCAAACTTCTTTGGATTTGCAAATGATGAGAATAATAGATATACAATAGGTGTTTTGGTTATGAGTCCTGATAAAGATAAAGAAGGTTATTATGCTGCTCAAACTGCTTTGCCTGTTGCTGCACTTGCAATATCGCAATTAATTGAAGATGGCTTCTTAAAGCCTAGTTATAATAGAATTGATTAATACTTCTTATATAAAATCTCTTTAAAAACGGATATATAATGCAAGATATTAAAAATAAAATGATAGCTTTTGCTAATGAAGTAACGGCTAATTTTAATGGAGCGGTTTTAGGTCTTAGCGGAGGCCTTGATAGTGCTATTGTGTTAAGAATTTTAAGTGAATGTGATAAAAAACCGCATTGTCTTATAATGCCAACAAATATTTCAAATAAAAACAATCTTGAAGATGCTATTAATTTAGCTAAAACTTATGCTTTAAGATATGAAATTATAAATATTCAAGGCATTTTAGATGAGTTTATTAAGGCTAGTAATTCTAAAGATAAGGTTTTAATAGGTAATTTTGCAGCTAGAATTAGAATGAGTTTATTGTATGATTATTCAGCTAAATATAATTTATTAGTTGCAGGCACTAGCAATAAAAGTGAATTAATGCTAGGATATGGCACTATTTGGGGTGATTTAGCCTGTGCTTTTAATATTTTAGGAGATTTTTATAAAAGCGAGTTGTTTGAGTTCGCAAGATTTTTAAATATTCCTAATAATATAATTAGCAAAAAACCAAGTGCTGATCTTTTTGAAGGTCAAGATGATGAAAGCGATATAGGTTATACTTACGCTCAAATAGATGAGTTTTTAAAAAATTATGAAAATAATATAATTGATAATAATTATATAAAACTATTAGATAGAATAAATAAAAATAAGTTTAAAAGAGAAAATATAAAAATATTTAGAAGGTCATAGATATGAAAGAAATTTCTTGTTTTTTGAATGTTATAACAGAAGATGATAAAGAGTTTTTAATTAAGTCACTTGATGATGATATAAATACTATTCAGATGCTAGAAGATAATTTAAAAGAGATTTATAAAGGCTCTCATATTGTATTAACGAATAATCACACAGCAGCACATCATTTAGCTTTAAGTGCAATTGATTTAAAGCGTGGAGATAAAGTGATTTGCTCTGTAAATTCATTCCCAACAATAGCTCAAAGCATTAGATATTTTGATGCTGAGCCTATATTTGTCGATGTTGAGCTTGATAGTTTTAATATTGATATTGCAAGTTTAGAACAAGCTTTAATAAAACATAATCATAAAAAATTAAGAGCAGTTTTCGTAAATCATACTGCTGGACTTGCTGCAAAACTTGATGAAATAAGAGAGCTTTGTAATAAATTTAATGTAGCAGTTATTAATGATTGCGGATTTGCATTAGGTATGGAATATAAAGGCGAATTGGTTGGAAGTAAGGATTTAATCTCATCTTTTGGTTTTAATGCTATGAGAAAAGACCCTGTTTTTGCAGGTGGATTTTTAGTAATTAATGATGATAAAGTTTATGAAAGAGCTAAATTGCTAAACTCAAACGGAATTTCATCTAATGCTTGGGGAAATGATGGAAACTTAGGTTATTTTTACGATGTAACTGACATAGGTCATGAATACGAGATAACAAAAGTTTGTGCATCTTTAGCTTTATCAAAAGTAAAAAATTATAAATATTATTTAAAAAGAAGAAGAGAGATTGCTAAAATTTACGATGAAGAATTAAAAAATTTAAAACATATTAAATTACCTGCAATTGATAAAGAGCATACATTCTTAAGATATATTATAAAAGTTGATAAAAATAGAGATAATTTCGCAAGAAAATTAAAAGAAATGGGAATTAACACAGGAATTCATTTTATTCCACTTAATTTTCTAACATATTATAAGCAAAAATATAATTTAAAAATCAATGATTTTCCAAATGCTTTAGCAAATTATGCTCAAATTTTATCAATTCCTATTCATATAAATCTTAGCGATGAAGATGTAAAAAGAGTTTGTGATGCTATAAAAACTCTTGATTCAAGCTGGATTTAATGAGTTTTTTAGATAGGTATTTTTTTAAACCTTCAATATGGCAAAAGTTGATTATCTTCTTGCTTTTGCCATTTTCTTTGCTTTATGCTTTAATTTCAATAATTTCTTTTAAAAAACAAAAAAAATATAATTTTAATATTCCTATAATTAGTATAGGAAATATTAGCGTAGGTGGCAATGGAAAAACTCCTTTTTGTAAGGCTTTAAGTGATATTTTATACTCAAAATATCAAGATAATATTTTTATTATTCTTCGTGGATATAAGCGTAAAAGTAAAGGCGTAGTTTTGGTGAAATTCCGAAATCAAATTCTATGCGATTTAGCAAGTTCTGGTGATGAAGCAATGGAACATGCGATATTTACTAAAGCAAATGTTATTGTTAGCGAAGATAGAGTAAAAGGCATTCAAAAAGCACTAGAATTAGGTGCAAAATGCGTTATTTTAGATGATGCTTTTAGTAAGCAAAATATAAATAAATTTGATATTTTGCTCAATTCTAAAATCAAATATAAATATAATTTTTGCTTGCCAAGTGGTGCTTATAGGCTTCCTAAATCTTATGAAAAATTAGCAAATTTTAATGCCTTTGAAGATATTCATTTTGTAAGAAAATCTTATATAAAAGAAATTAAAGAAGATATGATATTAATTTCTGCAATTGCTAAGCCTTTTAGATTATTAGTTTATAAAGACCTTGTAAAAGCTCATTATTTTTATAATGACCATGCTGATTTTAATAAAGATGAAATAATAAATCTTTTAAAAAAACACAATGCAAAACATATTTTGCTTAGTAAAAAAGACTATGTAAAAATGAAAGATTTCGGCTTAAGTCTTGTAATAATTGATGAAGAATTAATAATTTATGATGAGTTAAAAAATGCTATAAATGATTATTTAAAGGAGTTTGATGTATCTAATAAAGACAACTAGTAATAATGAAGCAATACTTAAAAAAATAGCACAAAAATTAGTGAAAAAAGATTTAAGCAAATGTGTTCATATAATAAAACTTGAAAGTATTTATAAATGGCAAGGCAAAATACAAAATGATGATGAATATTGCTTAGAAATTAAGTCAAATAATGTTAAAAAAGTTTATAAAGTAATCAAAAAACACCATAATTACAAATGTTTTGAGTTTGTGTATTATAAATTTAAAGCAAGTAAAGAATATTTAAAATTTTTAAAGGAGAAATGATGATATTTTATTCAAGCAGAAATGAAGATATTAAGAGTGATTTTAAAAATGCGCTTAATTCTCCACTATCAAGTGATGGCGGTTTATTTTGCCCTAGTGAGCTTAAAAAGCTTGATATTAATGAATTAAAAAAATTATCTTATAAAGATTTTGCAAAGAAAGTTTTTGTTAATTTTAGCGATAATTTAGATGAGTTTTTAAAGAGTTTAGATGAGTATTTAGAATTTGATACAAAAGAGCCTTTTGTGATTAAAAAACTTGATAGTAAAACTCATATATGCGAATTATTTCATGGCAAAACAAGAGCATTTAAAGACCTTGCTTTAGCTCCACTTGCAAGGCTTATGGATGATAAAAAGCAATTAATTATATGTGCTACAAGTGGCGATACAGGCCCTGCAACTCTTAGTGCCTTTTCTAAAAACAAAAACTCAAAAGTAGTTTGTATCTTCCCAAAAGGAAAAACCAGTAAAGTTCAAGAAAAGCAAATGGCTAATGTTGATTATGGTAATTCTTTGGTTTTAGCAATTGATGGTAATTTTGATGATGCGCAAAGTAAATTAAAAGAACTATTAAACGATAAAGATTTTAAAGAAGCAATTTCAAAAAGTGGCTATAACCTAAGTGCTGCAAATTCGCTTAATTTTGGAAGAATAATGTATCAATTACTATATCATTATTATTTAAGTCTTCAATACGATAAGGCTGTTAATGTGATAATTCCAAGTGGAAATTTCGGTAATGCTCTTGCTTGTTTTTACGCTAAACAAATGGGTGCAAATATTGATAAAATAAAAATCGTAAGCAATGAAAATACTATTCTTTATGATTTTTTTACTACTGGCGAATATGATTTAAGAAATAGGGCGTTTAAATGCACTCATTCTCCTGCTATGGATATTCTAAAATCATCAAATCTTGAACGCTTAATGTATTATTTCTTTGGTGCTAGCAGGACAAAAGAACTTTATGAAAGTTTAGAAAAAAATAAATTCTTTAAAATTACAAATGATGAATTAGCAAAATTAAAAGAGCATTTTATAGCTTATAAATGTAGCGATAAAGAGACTTTAGAAAATATTAAAGCTTATAAAGATTATTTATTAGACCCACATACAGCAACGGCTATTAATGCTCTTGATGATAGTTTTAATGTAATATGCTCAACTGCTGAATGGAGCAAATTTACTCCTAGTATTAACAAGGCTTTAGGGATTTTTAAAGATGAGCTAACAAGCATAAAAGACTATGCTAAAAAGTATAATTACAAGCTAAATGAAAACCTATTAAATGCACTTAATTCTAATGCTTATTATGCAAAAGATATAAAAGTTGATGAAATCAAAAATACAATAATAGAATGGATAAAATTATGATAATAATTCCTGCAAGACTTAAATCATCTCGTTTTAGCGAGAAAATCTTAGTGCCAATTAATGGCATTCCTATGTGTATTTATACAGCACTTAATGCAAGTAAGGTTGATGAAGTTGTGATTGCAACGGATAGCGAGCAAGTTTGTGAGCTTGCAAAAGAATATAATATAAAAGCAGTTTTAACTAGCCAAAATCACGAAAGTGGAACAGAAAGGCTTGCTGAGTGTGTGGATATTTTAGAGCTTAACGATGATGAGATTATTATAAATCTTCAAGCAGATGAGCCACTTTTTGAAAAGGAAAATTTAATCAAATTTAAAGAATTTTGCCTTAAGTTTAAAGATGAGTTTTTTATGGCTAGTTGCTATACTATTAAAGATAATCCTAGCGATGAAAACACCGTAAAAGTAGTGCTTGATACTAAGCAAAATGCTATATATTTTTCAAGAGCTGCAATTCCTTTTGATAGGGACAAAAAAGGCGTGAGTTATAATCATCATTTAGGCATTTATGCATATACAGCAAAATCTTTAAAAGAATTTATAAGCCTTAAATCAAACCTAGAGCAAATTGAAAAATTAGAGCAATTAAGAGCTATTGAAAATGGCAAGATTATTAAAATGTGCGAGATTAATACAAAGTCTTTTGGTATTGATACAAAGGCTGATTATGAAAGATTATTAGGCGTTTTAAATGCTTAGTGATGAACTTGTTTTAGCAGCTATTTTATTAGTATTTTTGCTTATTTTAGTCTTTATTATTTTTCATTATACAAATAAGATTAATGTGTTTAAAAATGAGCTTTTAGTTCTTGCAAAAGATAAGGAATTTTTATCTATTTCAAACGAGAATTTAAATCAGGAATTAAGGCTTTGTAAGAATGAATTAAATACGAAAACAAATCAAAACGAAAGCCAAAATTTAGAACTTTCAAGGCTAAATGAAGAGCTTAAAAATACTAAAGAAAAATTAAAAAATGAGTGTGAAATTAAAAATGATTTAAAAGTAAATTTAGATGAAATTACTAATAAATTTCACACTGAATTTTCTAAAAATGAAGCTTTAAGTGAAAAGATAAAACTATATGAAAATAGTTTAAAAAGCTTAGAGACAAAATACGAAAATATGCTAAAAACCTTAGAAGAAAATCTAAAAGAGCAAAATGAAAAAAGCTCAAAATTAATTTATGAAGAAAACACTAAATTATTGCTTACTAATTCAAATGAGCTTTTAACTAAGATTTTTAGCCCATTAAAAGAGCAAATTAGCGAATACGAAAAAACTTTATTAAAACAAAACACTAGCATAGAAAACAACATTAAAACCATGTTTGAAACTAGCCAAAATTTAGGCAAAAAGGCTGATGAGTTTGCAAATCTTTTAAAGGGGGATAAGAAAGCTCGTGGGGATTTTGGAGAAATTATACTTAAGCAATGCTTGCTTGCTAGTGGGCTTATAGAAAATGAGCATTTTTATATGCAAGAAAGCTTTAAAGATGAGAACAATAGGTTTAAAAGACCTGATGCTATTGTGTATTTTGAGCCGAAAAAATGCGTGATAATTGATTCTAAGTTCTCTTTGCCAAGTAGTGATGATGCAAATATTTATAAAAATGAAATCGCAAATAATTTAAACGCAAGAATAAATGAACTAGCTAAAAAAGAATATGAAAATGTGGTTGAATATGCGAACGAATATGTATTATTGTTTGTGCCATATCAAAATATTTTGGATTTAGCGCTTGAATGCGATAGTGAGATTTTTAAAAAGGCAGAGACTAAAAAGATTTTTATAGTAAGTCCTACTACTTTATTTATGGGGCTTAAGATGATTTATTTTGGTTGGAAGAATTATGAAATGAATCAAAATGCTTTAAATATTTTCACAGAATTTGGCAAATTTTATGATAAGTTCGCTTCATTTTATGAAGATTATGAAAAGCTTAAAAAACAATCAGAATCAAGCTTTGCGAAAATTGATACACACTTATACGGCAAGGGTAGTGTGGCAAATCGTTTAGAAAATCTAAGAAGTTTAGGGATAAAAAATAAAAAATTATTAAGCGAAAAAGCTTTAGAAAACTTTGAAAATCAAGAATAAATCATTCTTGATTTTTATAAAATCATACATTTTTTTAATTCATAACACTTAAGAATTTGAATTAGGAATTTAGATTTTGGAATAAAAATTGCTTATTAACAAAAAACTTTAAGAAAAGGTGATAAATGCAAGTTATACAAAATCTAGAATCAATTAGTATTAATACTCAAGATTTTTCTTTTTTTAAAGAAATGAAAGAAATAATAAATAAAAATTTTTCACAAAATATAGGTAAGAAAAGCAAATTAATTTCTTTTTATGTAGAGAGTGAAATACCGCAAAGAAGATATTTTTTAAAATTATTATCTATATTAAATAGAAAATATAATAATGAAAATTTACAAAATATAAACACAGCATATTATAAGAAATTTAAGCTTAATTTAGTGAGTGTAAATACTTTAAAAATAGTGTTAAATTGTAAATTAGACTTCATGAAAAAGGACATTATTTTAAACTTTTCAAATCTTGAAAAAAACTTGATTTTATACCTTAGCAATTATTTTAAAGAACATGAAATAAATATTATTAAAAACAAATTTATTATCACATATAAAGACGAAAATACTTTAAGTTTATTAGATAAATTATGTGCTTGTTGTGAGCATTTAAATTACTGCATAAGTTTTTCTTTAAGTGAGCTTGCATATTTACAATTTAAAAAAGAAATCAAAAATGAGCTTAAAAAAGATAATAGATTTTTAAATATATGTATGTTACTTGAAGAGCATTTTAAGACTTTAGGGGTTGAAGTAGGAGCTAGTTTTACGGAAGTAAGAAGTAAATATTTAAAACTTAGTAAAGCATATCACCCAGATTTTCATGCAGAAAAAAGCGATGAAGTAAAAAAAGTATTAAAAGAAAAATTTGAAGAAATAAATATTGCATACGAAAGCTTAAAGCCTTTATACAAAAATGCAAGTTAAATATACTATATAAATTATGTTTTATATATTTTATATATAAAATATAAAATTTATAGTATAAAAATATCTTATTTTTGTATTTTTAATACTAATTAAATTATATTATTACATTTATACTTATATTATATACGAAAATTAAAATAAATATACGATTATTTGTATTAAATAATTTTATAATAATTATCAGTTTCTTTAAAGGTTATTTTGAGTATAATACTCAAAATTAATTTAAGGAGAGTTTATGTCAGTTTTGGTCATTGGTGCTGATGAGATTACACCTATTAAGGCAGTTTTACATGATTTAGGAGCAAAGAGCATTACGCATTGGGATGCTAGAAATGAAAATAGAGTTAATCGTCAAAGCATTCCGCAAGATACTGGCTGTGTTGTAATGCTTACTAGTTTTTTAAACCATAATACAATGAAGAAAATCAAAAGCCAAGCTAAGAAAAGAAACATACCTTTAGTATGTGCAAAGCGTTCTGTAAGTTGTGTTTATTGTGAATATTGCAAGGTTTTAGGATTAAATAAATAATTTTGTTTTTCCTATTTCAAATTCTTAGAATTTGAAATAGGAATTTAGATTTTTATATATTTTTTATATTTAGACCAAATCCACTTAAAGCTGCAAATTGACTTGAATTACCTAATAATTCAAAATTATCAACTCCTAAATCTTTTAGAATTTGTGCTCCTATTCCGTAATTTTTCTCATCACTCTTAGTGCCTTCCATAAATACTAGCATTCCGCCATTTTTGCTTAGTTCATCAATTGATTTTAAAGTTTCTTCTAATTTTGTTGAGTTTAGGATATTTACATCATTTGAGCTTTTATAGAATTTAATTAAGCTTTTTTCATTTTTACCTGCAAAAGAAAAAATCGTATGAATATCACCTAAAAAGTCTTTGTATGTAATCTTTTTTACATCTTTATCTAATAGTTTTGTATTTTCTTCGCTAATTTTTGTTATTAGGCTCTCATTTTGAAGTCTATATTTTATTAAATCTTCAATTGTAACTAATTTAATATTATGTTTTTTTCCAAACTCTACTAAATCATCACGCCTTGCCATTGTGCCATCTGGATTCATAATTTCGCAAATCACACAAGCAGGAGTAAGTCCAGCTAATTTGCACATATCAACTGTTCCTTCTGTATGACCAGTTCTTACTAAAACTCCACCATCTTTTGCTATTAGTGGGTTTATATGACCAGGTCTTACAAAATCACTAGCTTTTGCATTTTTATCAGCAAATAGCTTTATAGTTGCATCTCTTTCAATTGAGCTAACACCTGTGCTTGCTGTTTTAATATCTACCGTTATAGTAAATGCTGTTTCGTGATTTGAAGTGTTTTTTGGAACCATTAGTGGTAGTTCAAAATGCTCAGCAATTTTTCTATCAAGTGCAACACACACAACACCTCTTGCATGAGTTAAAGTAAAATTAACCTTATCAGGCGTGCTAAACTCTGCAGGAAATATTATATCTCCTTCGTTTTCTCTATCTTCGGCATCTAGCATTATTAACATATTGCCTTTTTTTAATTCTTCTATTCCTTCTTTTATACTTACAAAAGACATATTTTTCCTTTTAATAATTATTTTTATTTAGTTTATGTAAAAATTATATATAGATGTTTAGAAAAGCATAAAAAAGTAAAAAATAATTTTTTTTAAAAAATTCTCTTGACAAAATATTTTTTTTTATATATAATCTTGCTTTTAAATTGTTGGGGTATCGCCAAGCGGTAAGGCAACAGGTTTTGGTCCTGTCATTCAGGGGTTCGAATCCCTTTACCCCATCCACTTTTACTTATCGCGAAATAGAGCAGTGGTTAGCTCGTCGGGCTCATAACCCGAAGGACGGGGGTTCAAATCCCTCTTTCGCAACCAAGTGCTTTAATATCGTTTAATGATAGAATTCTTTTAGGATTTTTCATTAAATTATAGCTTAAATTGAATTTATATATCAAATAAACAGAATAATCAACAATAAAATCATTATCTAAATTATATATTGAATGATAAAGACTATTAAGCTCATATTCACTAAGTTTAAGAATACGAGTTTTATTCCTTATGCCAGTGTAACGAAAAAAGAAAAATTTTTCATTATTATGTTCTAAATAACGAAAAAATTCAGCTTTAAAAAAATTGCCTTTTTTAGTCAAAAAATTAAATTTATCATTAATTCTTAAGAAAATAATTTGGTCTTTAAATATGAAAAAATAGTTATTTTTTAGTATTTTTATTTGAATATTATATTCTTTCTCATTTTCATTGTTTTCTATGATTTCGCCTGTGTAATCATCAAATAAATAAAAATCATTTAATATAAAAATATTATTGCAATTATATGATAAAAAAGAACTTATTAAATAATCATATTCATTATAATATCCTAGCGATTTAATAGAAGTAGAATAAATTAAATTATCATTTTTATAAACATCTAAATAAAATCTATTATCTTCAAAGTATGTTTTAAAGGTGTATTCTAATTTTAATAATATTTTTAATATGCTTTTATAATTATCAAAATAATAGGTATTGTTCTCAAAAATTAGCTTAATTCTGCTCTTCATTTTTAGCCCTTTTAAAAATGTTTTCTAAAATATTTTTAGTAAGTTTTTGGTTTATTGTTATATATCTTGTAGTCGTATTAATGTTTGTATGTCCTAGCATATTTGAAACCAAATTTATATCAGCATTTAAATAATTTATTGAAAAACTAGCTATTAAATGTCTTAAGTCGTGAATTCTAATATGCTCTAAATTATTATTTTTTAAGATTTTTAAAAATGCTTTTCTTAAATCTTTATAATGAGTTTTTGTGTGTGGATTTGTAAAAACATAATCATCTAACCTATAAAAATCAGTTTTTAGCAAGTGTTCTTTTAATCTTAAATATAAATCATTACTTAAATAATAGCTCATATTCTTTTTAATCTTATTATTACAAGCTCTTATAATATATGTTTTATTATTAAAATCTATATCACGCCATCTGATTTTTATAACTTCACTATATCTTCTGCCGTGCAATAAAAAAAAGAAAAACAAAGAATGAGTATTATTAGAGTTCATAAAAGCATTAATAATTTTTATCATAGTTTCATAATCTTTATTAAAAATAACTTTATTATCGAATTTAGGTAATTTTACCTTTATTGCTACATTTTTATTTATTATTTCTAAATCTAAAGCAAAATCTAAAACACGCTTTATTTTTAAAATCACATTTTTACAAGTCTTTACTTTATAATCGTTATCAAGTAAAGAATTAATATAGTTTTGTAAATCAAGAAAAGTTAAATCTTTTACATTGATTTCACCTAAAAAACTACTTTTTATGTGCTTATTATATAGGCTCAAGTCTTTTTTATAAGTGCTTTCGCTTAATGTGTTTTTATAAGTATTAAAATATAATAAAAATAAATCATTTAACTTCATTTATGCAACCTTAAAAAATTCAAAATCGGATTTATATTCATTGATTATTCTGTTATTGCTTTCATAAATTAAATGTTTGTTTTCATAGATTATTGTTTGGTTTGTGGTTTCAATATGTATAAAGAATTTATTGTTTTTATAATCTTTCTCAAGTATATTATTATGCTTTTCTAATTCATTATTTAAATGAAAATAATCACGCAAACTAGGTATAAAGTTAAGTTTTCTATATAGCCAGAGCGGAACTAGGAATCTACTCATTGTAAATCTCCTTATTTTATGCTTGATATACCAAGCAGTAAGCTTATCAATTTTTATATTATTTATATCATTATGCTTTAGATTTAAAAAAGTTTTTTGCAAATATTTCATTATGTAAGCTATTGAGTTATTTATGCTAGTTTGAAAGCCGTTTAACTCGCCATTCTGTTTTTGTTTTAGAGTTAATTTATCTGTTCTTAAATTTTGTGGAGCGGGAAATAAACGCATATAAGCATTTTTAAAATCTTCTATGATTTCAGCGCTGTTTGGTATAAATAAAACCATATGCAAATGGGGAACTCCTAATTTTTTATGTGGCTCAAAAACTTTACAATATTTGATTTTATACGCTTTATATTTGCGATTATAAAAATTATTAAATATCTTAAGCTTTTGATTTAAAATATCCTTTAAATCAACAATTGTCAAAGCCAATTTTTGATTTATTTTTTCTTTAATATGCTTTGGAATGCTAATTAAATCACTAGCTTTAAGATTTGAATAATCAGCAAATAAGAAATCCCTATATTGACTATCAAGCGTGGCTGTAATAAAAATAGGGGTATAGTGTTTTTCAATATTAAAAGCGTTTAAAACTTCAATTCTGTTTAATAATTCATTATGATAATTTTGGCAAAAATTACTTGAGAATGTAATTTCAAGTAAAGACTTAGATTTATTTAAGCCGTTTCTTATTCTATGAAACTTTAAGTAATTTAAAGTTTTTTCAAAACTCTGCTGACATTTATACAAATCATTAGAGCTTATGCCATAGTCGTTCAAAAACTCTAACTCATTCCTAATCAAAATCATTTTTTTATCCTTTCTTTTTTATGTATAGCTTAAACAAAGCTTAATGATGAAATTATTTATTAATTAGACAAGGAAGAGCGTGTGCGTGGCTCACGCCACGCCCACTCTCTTCTGTCTTTTATTCTAATTTTTCGGCATTTTCTTCATCGCTTAAATATTCAATAGTAATCAATAAAGTTGTTTTTAAATTGTTTTTGGTTTTTGCAGAGAATAAGTATTTTAGAACCGGAATATCTTTTAATAAAGGAATGCCAACTCTTGTATCGTATTCAGTGTTTTTATTAATACCACTTAAAACAAGAATTTGATTTTTATGTAAAGTATATGAACCACTGAGAGTTTTCTTTGTAGTTTTTGGTGTTAAACTATTGTTGTCGATAATGTCTTCTATACTTATATTTAAATCAAAATCTATTTTATTATTTAAAATCAATGGCTTTATATCTATTTTTAAACCGACGTCCTTATAAGTGAAAGTATTGCTTTCAGTTTTGTTAGAGCTTTCTATGGTTTCGGACTTTGTTAAGTAGGGTATGTTTTCAACGATTGAAAAAGTAGTATTTACATTGTTTTTAATAGTTAAAAATGGACTCGCTTTAATTTTTGTTATATTCTTTTCGCTAAGAAAATCAATAAAAGAATAAAAGCTTTTATTTGAACTTATAAATGAGCTTTCATTACTAGCGCTAAATAAATTCAAGTAAGTTTTTAAATTTACGCTATCAATTATTTTAGTTAAAGATTTATATTTTATGCCTTTTGAAATCAAATCAGAATAATTTGTTTCGCTAATAGTGATTTTTAATGTAGCAGTTTTTAAGACTTCATCATTTTTTGAAATCTCATTCTTTAAAAAAAAGTAATCTTCATCTTTGCATAAAAATATAATAGTATTTGTCGTTTCTATATAATCAACGATTTTTACTTCATTTTTTATATTATCTTTATTTGTGCTTGGCTGATTAGAATTATATAAATCTATTATTTTTTTAACATACTTATAAGAATTGTTTTTAAGCCTGACTGATCGTAATTTTATAAAGTTGTCGTATTTTTCATTTATATAATCAATATAATAATAATTCTTGAATTTTAAAAGCTTTAATGATTTAGATTTTAAGATTTTTTCAAAATCATTTATATTTAAATCATCTAGCTTTTTTTGATAAATTATGTAAATGTTCTCATCTTTTAATTTATCATTTAAAATAAATGTAATGTTAGATTTTACTTTAAATAGGTCTATAAAATCAACTAGATTAAGCTTAATGCTTTCAGCATTTAAACTAATTAATAAAACCAAAATTGTGATTAGTTTTTTCATCGTTTATCCTTTCTTTTTTAATTTTTAGATTTTTAAAAACATCAAATTCATAAATTAAATTAATTCTTGAGAATTCAGAACTTAAAGAGATATTATTTATATATAGGTATTCAGAGTTTTGAAGAATAAAGCTTAAGCTATCGTAAAGTATTTTATAATCATCATTAACCACACATACTTCACGCTTAAAACAAACAATGCTATAAGAATATATGTTTTCATAATTGTTTTTATTAATAAGCTTAGTTTCTTTTTGAGTTTCATTTTTTTGATTTATAGTATTAGGTTTTTTTAAGACTTGAGTATTTATATTTTTAGTAGTTTGTGGATTAGTTGGTTCTTTTGGTTTATTATTACTACCTAGTAAAAAAGTAAAGCCTTTGAAAAGCAAATAACCAACAAAAGAAATGAATAAAAACAATCGTATAAACTTATTAACCACACTTTTTGAGTTATTTTTAGCTCCACTAATGTATAAAGCAAAAACTTCATTAATTGCGGGTAATGTGAAATTACCAACGATATCTTTTTGATACATTTTATAAGATAAAAATTGTCTATATTTGAATTTTCTTGTATTTATTTTCTTAGCATTTGGTAAGGCTTGGAAAAAGAATTCAGCTATTGTTTTGTATTTAGTTTCAACTAATGCTAAATCTTGAGTAATCATATAAATGTCAATAAACAAATGTCTATGATAAGTAAAGAACCAAACAAGAACTTCATATTCCTTATCGTAAAAATTGTGGCATTCATCTATGATAAATAAAGAATTAAATATTTTTAATTCTTTTGCTTTTTCAATTAAAGTTTTATCATCTGCATTATTTAAATGAAGAGAATATAAGATTTTTAATTTTTCATAGATTATATCGTGTTCGTATGGCTTTATTTTATCGCATATTGAGAAATTAAACTCATTTATATTTGTATAGCAATAATCATAAGTTCTAGTTTCTTCTTTAGCTCCAAACAAAAAAGAAAATAAGCCTTTTCTATCTTCTTTTTTATTTTCATTTTTCATAGGCTCAATGAAAGATTTATATAAATGATGAACTGCGTAATAAGTTTTTCCGCTACCAGGTATGCCAGTAATAAATGAGATACTCATATTTTTTTACCAAAAAAACTATCTTTTAAAAAGCGAGCAAAGCCTTTTAAATCATCAGTGTATTGTGGAGATGTATTGTTAAATATAAGATAAGGATTATTAACATATTCTTTAAATTCTCTTAATTTTTTAAGAATAAACATAATAATATGGCAATAAAGAATAATAATAAAATAAGGCAAAAATATATCTAAAACTTTCTTTAAAGACTCTAAAATCATAGTAGATAAAAAAACTTGATAAATAGGAAATGAACCATCAGAAGTAGTAGAAAGCTCTTGATTTAAAGAGTCAAAAATATAATTATAAATATAAATCAAAAAAGAAATAACTTTAATAAGACTATATATAAAATAACTACTAAAAACTATATAAATAGTAAGAAAAAAATAATTAATAAAATTACTTAATCGTTTTGAAGCAACATCAAAAAAATTAATATCCATATATTTTTCAAAGTAATAAAAACATTTACGGAAAAAATTAGCAACAAAATTAAAAAAAGCCGACATTAATACCCCTTAATAAGACCAAGAACAAGTTTAATTGAAGTAACAAAAAATATAACTAAAAAAAATATAGAAGATATAGAATATAAATATGGACGCATAGGAGATAAAGAAGAACATAAGTCTAAATCCATATCAACATAAAAACCATTAGAATTACCAATTCTTTTAGAATAAGGACATTTATCAACAACTGCAGTTTTTATAGTTCGCACTTCAAGATTTTTAATTTCTTCCGATAATTCTTTAAGTGAATTTATAGAATTAGAAAAAGAAGAAAAAGCATTTTTATAATCACTAGCACTATTTAATAAGAAATCTAAAGAATTAATCTTGTCAAAAATATTAGTATCAAAAGTATCATCATCTTTAAATTCAACAGCATCATCAAGTTTAATAGTAATATCATCAACTTTTACATTTACATCAACATTAACTTTTGAATTTTCTTTATTTATACTTACTTCTGTGCTTGGTTTAGTGATTACAACTTCATCAGGTTTTACTGCTTCGTTTGGCTTTGTAAGTTCATTAGGTTTTACAACTTCTCCAACATTTACATTCTCATTTGGTTTTGTGATTTCGTTAGGTTTTACAACTTCTCCAACATTTACATTCTCATTTGGTTTTGTGATTTCATTAGGTTTTACAACTTCTACTAATCCAACATCTTCATTTGGCTTTGTGCTTTCATTAGGTAATTGAATTTTATCGTTTTCTTCTTTATTGTTAGGAATTGAAATATCAGGAGAAACTGCAACGCCATCATTCTCATTAGGTAAAACTAATTCTTCATCTTTCACATTAGGCAATGTAACAACAATATCTTTTTTATCTTCAATAAATAAGCCGTTTTCATCTAAAGTTCCGGCAACTAAAGAACCATTATTAATAGCTCCGATAACATTGTTTTCATCATCTCTTATTAGTATTTGTGAATTTTCATATTCACCTAAAAGACTATCAATTAAAGCCTTATCTTTATCGCTTAATTGATTATAATAGCTTTCATCATTCTTACTTGCTTCTAGCATACAAGTATCATAATTAATAACGCAATTATTATAAGTAGTTTGTATTGCTTTTTTCTCTAATTCGCTTAATTCTGATACTTCAACCATAGGAGCAGAATTAATAGAACTATCATAATCGCTTATAGATTTTTCAGAACACATAGAAGAAGAATTTACACTTTCATTAATTTTTAAATCACCACCGGAACAACGAATAGCACAAGCAACAGCTTTTTTATCGTTTAAAGGTGTAGAGCTTATAATAGAACTTAAACCTTTAGCACCTAAAAGAAGATTTTTAAAACTTATGCCGTTTTTGTTTTTTAAACTAGCTAAAGCACCGCCTAAGTAATCTAAAGTAACGCCAGTGTAATTACCCATACCGCTAACAGCACAAGCGTAAGCTTTACGAGAATTAGCATCTAAATCATTTATTGTTTTTTCAACTTCTTCATTTTTAGAAGATATGTGAAAGCCAAACTCGTCATCATTATGTATATAAACATCATCTGCTTTTGTGTAGGTATATTTTGAATAAGACAAAGAATGACCACGCGAGCTACATATATCATATTGATAAACATAATGTTCAAAAAGAACAAAATAATAATAATTATTTAACTTTTCAATAGATTGTTTTTTAGTTTTTTTACAACCATGAAAATCCCAAGGCCAATTGCCATTCCAACGATTTTCAGTACCTTCTTTTATATATTTATTATCAGAAATGACTGTAATAACATAATTTGTACTAAAATGATATTTAGGCTTAATCAGTGGGGTTGGGTAACTGCAAGTGTTATTATTTGTAGTTGTTAAAAAAAATTCACAATCTCCGAATTCATAAGAAAAAAGCGAATTTTCAATAAGCAAAATAAAAAATAAAGAATATAAAAACTTTTTCATTTTATTTGCTCTTTTAGTGATTGATATTCAATAACTAAATCATCTACTAAAGATTTATCTTTCAAGCTTAAATCATCATAATAATTGTAATCGTTGATATTGTTTTTTAAATCCACACTATTTAATAAAAATAAATAATAAGAAATAAACAAAGTTATAAGATTGCTTAGAATTATAATTATAAAATAATCTAGTGTTTTCATAGTTTATCCTTTAGCTTTAAAAAGTGTAAAACAAATCAACAAGGGTAGGGCATAAATAATCACTTCTAAAAAAATACTAAAGAATAAATCAAAGCTTGGAATATTAGTAATGTTATAGATACTCATATTAGCCCCTTGTGAATAAAAATATAATTATTTGAAATAGGCAAAAACCTAACAAAATAGCAGTAAGCGACATCAAGAAATTAAATTCTTTTAATGATAAATTAAGAGTTTGTATATCTATTTCTATCATTTGAATAATCCTTTTACATAAGAAAAAATAAAAGTAGAAAATTTAGCAATTATGCAAATTGCAAGGATTGAATTAAAACAAACTATTAAAAAGCTTAAATCAAAATTATAAATCATTCTAATTTTTATCCTTTCTTGTTTTTTTTGGTTCTTAAAGTTATTTGAAATAACTATTACTTAAAGCTTTTAGATTATTTTTTAGACTTATTTAGCTCTAAGATTTAAGTAATAGTTATTAATATAAAATAAGGTGGGTTGCCACCCACACGGGCGACTGAACGCCCTATTAATTGTTTTTTCGTGCTTTTTTTTTATGGATAAAAAAAAAGACACGAAAAAACGGGGCGTTCAGTGTTTCAGAAAATGCAAAAAGTATTATTTAAACATACTAATAACTCTTTTAATTGCAAACATAGAACCATAAGCGGTTAGAATAAGTGCAGCACCACCATAGAAAAATGCTAAATCAATAGAACCACCGAAACCAGCAGTTTCATCAAAAGTTACAGCAGCTTGAGCTGAACTAGCCATTAAAGCAGTTAAAGTAGTAGCACCTAAAATCTTGTTTTTTGATAAAAAATTCTTAACTTTTTTCATAATAAATTCTCCATAAATTAATAAAATTAAATCTTTTTTTTAGCTTGCAAACTAAATTAAACACTCGTAAAAAGAGTGCTTAAGTTAGTTTGTGTAGTCAATCAAGACTACACAGCTTTTATTTTTTAGAATTTAAAATCTTCATTAATTCATCATAAGACATATCTATATTTACAGAGTATTCATTGTTTTGATATGTAGGCAAAGAACCATTCAAAACTAAAGATTTATTTGTTTTAAAATAATTTTTAAAAGACATTGCTAGCATTCCCGCATCGCTATCAGACAAGCAAGGGATTTTAAATGTAAGACTAGTTTCTTTAGTATCAGTAAAATTAGTTTTTTCATTAAAAACTTCATAAACATTTCTACAAGATAAACGCACACTTGCGTTATATTTTAAGCCGGTTTGTTGAATTACACCCGAACCACTAGAACGAACTAAACAAGAGTTAAAAACTTCATAATTTACTTTAAATTCTTCTTTTATAATTTCCATAATAATCTCCTTTTTTTTTAATTTTCAAATTTCAAAAATTTTTCTTTATTAATAAGAATAAAATAATCATTAAACAATTCAATAAGATTTTCATATTTTAAAAATACATTCAGTTCTAATGTAAGACAATAACCATTTTCTTTTGTTTCAAACACAAAGCTATCTACAAAATTAGAATTAGAAACTTTTTTAAATAAATTTTCATCATAGTCTTCTCTTGGAATAACAATTTTTAAAAAATGTTTGAGACTACATTCTTCTGATTTTTTAGTATAAGAATGCTTAGAATATAAACTAAAATCATAATGAGTAATATATTCTTCATCTTCATAAAAAATTCTAAAATATTCGGTTTTAGTTTCGCAACTAAAATAAAAATTATTAAAAATATAATAATAAAGAGAATTAGATTCACAGAATTTATCAAGCTTTAAATAAAATTCTAAACTCTTTAAAAAATTAAAGTTACAAACTTCCATTTTTCTTATCCTTTCTTTTTTTATTACCTTTCTTTTTGATTATTTTTAAGTGCAAGTAAGAAAGGATTTTAAACTTGCACTAAAATTAAATTACTTTGGTAAAATAATTTAACCAAATATTACCATAGTTTTAAAATCTTGTCAATATAATTATTATATTTTTTACCAAAAATATTTTAAAAATTAAAAAATATTTTCAATATATGGTAAAAATATAATATTAATATAAAAATTTTCATAACTATGATTTAATTTTTATCAATTAAATTTGTATAATTTTTATTAAGGTAAAAAAGATGACTGATAGAGAATTAGCAAGTTTTTTAAATATTACACACCCTACGCTTTATAATTGGAAAAAATCAAAACCAAATCTATATGCAATAGTTATGGCATATAAAGAAAAAAAAAGTAATATAGAAAGTAATTTGATAAATGAATTAATAGACAATTTAAAAAAATTAAGTGAAAAAGAACAAGAAAAAATATTACTTGAAATAAAGTTAAAAATAATCAATAAAGAACTTGGAGAATGAAATTATCATTATTTTTATTAATAGCATTTACAATATATATGATTTATATATACTATAAACAAGATACAAACAATAAGATTAAAAAAAATAATTTTTCATTTATGAATTCACCATCTTATAAAAGATACAATGAAAATAAATTAGCAATAAAAGCAATAAACGAAAAACATAAAAAAGCTGATAAAGAAGAAAATAAAATTTCAGAAAATGAAAAAAAGTTTAATGAAAAATTTTATCAAAGTATAAAGAAATCAAAAGAGAACAATATTAACGACTACTATATAAAAAAAGGTCAAGAATACGAGTATAAAATAAAATGTTATTTTGATAGTCTTGGATACAATGTGTATCCAAACGGCTATATAAATGGCAAAAAAGATAAAGGAATTGATTTAATAGCCTATAAAAATAACGAAGTGCATTTGATACAATGTAAATGCTATAAAAATCCACCAAAGCAAGATTTATTAAGAATGTTTGTAGGAGATTGTGAAATATATATAAAAAACAATCAGAACAAATTAAATAATAAAACTATATATAAAGATTTTATAACTAGTTGCAAAGAAAAAGATTATGGAGTTATAAAATTCTTAGAAGAAAATAAAAATTTAATCAATTATTTAATAATTAAATAAATAAAAATTAAGCTTATTAAATATATAATAAAATGTTTTTAAGTTTCTTACCACTGATAATAGAGCGTAAGGAATTTTATGGATAGGATATTATTAATCATATTAATTTTAATAATACTATCTAGTAAATTATACTAGATAGATTTTTCATAATTAAACTTAAACTTATTATAAGTTAATGCTACTTAATGAGAGCTTAAAAACTTATTTTTTCTATTATTTGTGGTTGGGTAGCATTAACCACATTAGAATAAAAAAAAAGATTTAAGAACTCATAACCCGAAGGACGGGGGTTCAAATCCCTCTTTCGCAACCATTTTAGCATTATTAGAATACTTATTTAATATATAAATCTTTATCAGACTTCTTTTTTTAAATGTTAAGAATTCTAACATCTTTGAACTTAAAAAATTCTTAAAATAGTTTAGTTTTATTTTACTTAGAAAATGTTGTTTTTTTATGTTGGTTTATTGCTTTTCTTAAGTGAAACTTAATAGGGGTAAAATGCCTATGTGATAGGCTTTTAAGGGGCGAATTTTTAAAATCTCGCAAATTTGTATAAATAAGACAAAATAATACTTCATTAATAACACAAATCAAAATTAATATTATAAAATTATTATATTATTATTATATTTTATAAAACTTTTTATAATGAGATTATTAGATAAATTAAGGAGTATTGGTTGTGCTGATATTTATTTTAACATTATCAATTGTCGGTTTTTATATAGCTATGACAAAATACGGATTAGAAGAACATAGTATTTTAAAGCTAAAACCAAAAATGGGGCAAATATTAATAAAAAAGAGTTTTAGAGAAAGACTAAAAAAAGAAGTTGAAGAAGAATTAACTATGAAAATAGAAAAGAGATTAAGAGAAGAAATATCAAAAGAATATAAAGAAAGATACAAAAACATAAAAGAAGAAATAAAATTTGATTTAATAAATAAAGGCGAATATTACAATACAAATTATGAAGTAGCATTATATAAACAAAAATTACAAAAACTAGAAGAAGAAAACATAGAATTAAAAGCAAAATTAAATCAGCAAAAAGAAAATTATAAAAACTATCTTAAAAATAAAGAAGAAAATATTAAAAAAGGTCAAGAATACGAGTATAAAATAAAATGTTATTTTGAGAACTTAGGATATAGTGTATATCCTAATGGATATATTAAAGGTAAAAAAGACAAAGGGGTTGATTTAATAGCTTATAAAAATAATGAAGTGCATTTGATACAATGTAAATGTTATAAATATCCACCAAAGCAAGAATTATTAAGAAAATTTATAGGCGATTGCGAAATATACATTAAAAACAACAAAAATAAATTAAATAACAAAACTATATATAAAGATTTTATAACGAGTTGCAAAGAAAGAGATTATGGAGTTATAAAATTCTTAGAAGAAAATAAAAATATAATTGATTATTTAGTAATAGAATAAATTTTGTAATTCCTATTTGAAATTCTTAAAGAATTTGAAATAGGAATTAGGCTTATTCTTTATCGCTTGAGAGTTTAGCTATTTGAAATAAGTCTTTTATGTATTTTGAATCTATTTTAAGCTGAAGCCCACGAAGTCCTGCACTAATTACAAAATAATCAAGCTCTAAAGCTCTTTCATCAATAAATCTTACAAAATCTTTTTTCATACCAAAAGGAGAGCAACCTCCTCTAATATATCCTGTTTTATCCTTTAGTTTATCAAACTTTAAAAGACTTAATGATTTTTCATTAACTGCTTTTGCAAAGGCTTTTAAATCAAGTTCTAAATCTCCTTGAATACAGCCTACATATAAAGAGTTTTTACCTTCGCAAACTATAGTTTTATAAATATATTTAATATCTTGACTGGTCTTATTAGCAACGCAAATTGCTGATAAATCATCTCCTACTTCATAGCTTAATAATTCATATTCTATTTTTAATGTATCCAAAAATCTTGCTGCATTGGTTTTCTTAATTGTTTGCAATTTTTTCTCCAAACCTAATAGCACCTTCATTGCAAGTAAGTTTTAAATTTTCTCCTAAAATCAAAATAGTAGAACCCATTAAAAATCTTCCTAGCATTTCGCCTTTTTTTAAGCTTACATTATCGTAGTTTTTCTCATAATCACTTGCATTTTTCATATTTGTTTGCACGCTTGTATCAAAATCAAATTCCATTTTGCCAACATTTACAGCTCCAACGAAAACCATATAAAAAATACTTCCATCATTTTTTTTACAAGTTAAAACCACACGCTCATTTCTTGAGTATAAATTATCATGTTTTGCAAGTGCTTTTAAATTTACGCTAAAAAGCTCAGCGCAAAAATATTTAAGATTTAAAACCTGCATATCGCAAGGGCTATGATAATTATGATAATCTCTTGGGCTAAGGTATATATTTAAAAAATCAAGCTCATTTTTAGGAGTAAATCCTAATAATTCAGCTATATCATACTCTTTGCCTTTTATGCTAAATGCCTTTAGATTTGAGCTTTTTGCAAAACTTAAAATCGTGCCATCACAAGGACTTATAAAGCCATCTTCAAGCTCTCTTGTTTTTTCTAATCTTCTTGTAAATAAAGCTATTAAGCTATCGTATTCTTTATAATACTTAAATTCATCCATAGGTATATTAAAATGATTTATGTAGGTTTTGTTTATGTAATTTTGCATAAATTTTGGATATTTAATGCTTACAATTTTGCCAAAAATTCTTGAAATAATTTTTCTCATAACATTCCTTAAAGTTTAATAATAGCGATTTCACTAGGTGCTAAAAAGCGTATAGATGGACCCCAAAATCCAGCACCACTGCTAACATATAGCTTTGTCTTTTTACCTATTTCATAAAGCCCATGCAAAAATCCTTGCTGCATTAATACTAAAATACTAAATGGAAAAATCTGCCCTGCATGAGTATGACCGCTTAAAACCAAATCAAATTTGCTTAAATCAAATTTCTTAGCTACAACAGGTTGATGAGCTAATAAGATATTATATTTTTCTTCTTTATAACTTTTAAAAATAGGAGCTAAGTTCATAGGCATTCCGTATTTTGCTCCCCTTAAGTCATTTACACCGCTTAGCACGATTTTGCCTAAATCAATGCTTTCATTTTCTAAGACTTTTATATTTGTTTGCCTTAATTTTTCTAGTATTTTAGTTGCGTCATGATAGTATTCGTGATTGCCTGTTACATAATAACAAGGCTTATTAAAAGTATTTAATAAATCAAGATAAGTAATTTCATTAATATCGGTATCAATCAAATCTCCCACAATTACTATAAAATCTACATCTTGAGCATTAATTTTTGCGATAAGTTCTTTTAAAAAGTCTTCATGAAGATTTTTACCTAAATGTACATCACTTATCATTGCGATTTTTACTCCAAGTCCTGCATTAATATCTACATATTTAATGGGTGGAATTCTAATAGCTTTATAAATTCCTTGTAAAAAACAGCCAAATGCTATAAATAAAATACCTATATCGCAAATTAGTTTTAGAGTTTTTCTTCTTTGCTCATTAAAATTGCCTTTAATAGTCTTTGCACTGATTAGCTTTAAAATATCATAAAAAATTGCTATCAAAAAGAAAAAGAACGAAAAACCTAAAAGTGCTGATAAAACCATATAAAGAATATCAGGTAAAAAGTTTGCTCTCATAGAGAACAAAAACACAACATTACTAATAAATAAAACTACACAAAGACCTAAAAAAAATCTTTTATATTTAGGAAAAATCAAGGCAAACAAACGCCTATAAATATAAGCATTAGCGATAAATACAGCAACGCAAAATGCTATGGCAAATAATAAATGGCTTAAACTCATCTTAAATCTCGTAAAGTGATTTTAAATATTTTTCATCGTGAATTATCAAGCTTTTATCATCATTAAAGCTAATAATTCCATCATTTTTAAATTTAGCTAAAAGTCTTGAAAAAGTTTCAGGCGCAAGGTTTATAAAAGAAGCTAATTGAATGTGTTTTATTGTCTTAAACAATTCATTTTGTTCGCAAATTAATTTAGCTAGTTTTGCTTCAGCACTCAAAATCATTTCATTATGAACGAATTCTGATAAATATATTAGCTTTTTTGATAAACCACTCAAAAGCGCTAATACGAAATCGCTTTTAGTTAAAAATTTATTCTTTAATTCATCAAAATCTATTTTAATAATTTCTCCACTATTTAAAAAACTCGCACTTGCAGGAAAAGGAATATTTTCAAAGTTTGCAAGCTCAGCAACAAAAGAAATAGGAGTTAATTTATGCATAAAAATTTCAGCTCCTTTTTGATTGGTTTTATAAACCTTAATATTTCCTTTAATTAATAGATGTAAATACTTACTACTTTCTCCTTCAAAAAATAGCATTTCACCTTTTTCATAGCTTTTATGAATGCAAATTTTTGCTAATTCATCAAGCTCATTTTCGTTAAAATTTTTAAAAAAAGAAATTTGCTTTAATACTGCTTTCATTGGCACTCTTTTTACTTTCTTAAAATAGAATTATGAAAAATCATATCAAGGAATTACAAATGTTTAGATTTGCTCCATCGCCTACTGGCAATATGCATATTGGAAATCTTAGAACTGCAATTATTAATTATGTATGCGCTAAAAAATATAATAAAAAGTTTATTTTAAGAATAGAAGATACTGATACAGCAAGAAATATTAAAGGCTTAGAAGAAAATATTAAAGAGATTTTAACTCTTTTTGGAATTAATTGGGATGAATATTATGTGCAAAGCACTCACCTTGCAACTCATCAAAAATTAGCTGCTAAATTACTTGAAAATGGCTCGGCATTTAAATGCTATTGCACTGAAGCTGAGCTTGAAGCTAAAAAAGAATTAGCTAAGAATGAAAAAAGAGCTTATAGATATGATGGAACTTGCGAGAATTTGAAACAGGAATTAGAAAAACCTTTCGTAATAAGACTTAAAAAGCCAAAAGCTACAATCACATTTAAAGACGAAATAAAAGGCGAATTATCGTTTGAGCCAAACGATGTTGATAGCTTTGTAATCTTAAGAGCTGATGGGACACCTACATATAATTTTGCATGTTCAATGGATGATATGTGCGAAGGTGTTAGTTTTATTATCCGTGGAGAAGATCATGTAAGCAATACTCCAAAACAAGAGCATATTAAAGCCTCTCTTGGCTTTAATGAAAGTATGCAATATGCACATTTGCCTATAATCTTAGACGAAGTTACAGGACAAAAGATGAGCAAAAGACAAGATCATTCAAGTGTAGCTTGGCTGCTTGAGCAAGGGTTTTTGCCTGATGCTATTGCTAATTATCTTTTATCTTTAGGAAATAAAACTCCTAATGAAATCTTTACTATGCAAGAAGCTATTTCTTGGTTTGAAATAAGCAATATTTCTAAATCTCCTGCTAGATTTAGCATGGCAAAATTAAGATTTATAAATCGTGAGCATATAAAATTACTTGATGATGAAATATTAGTAAGGCTTTTATTTAAAGATGAGTTTTTAGCTAAGTTTAACAACCCTAAAGCTCTTGCAAAATTAGCTAAGCTTTATTTAGAAGAAGCTAGCACACTTAATGAGATTAGAGCAAAACTTAGCGGGTTTTTCTTACCTTTTAGCGTAGTTTTTGCAAATAATGAAGAATTTATTGAAAGTGCAAAATTATTAGAAAATGAATTAAAAAATCCTAATTTAGCACTTAAATATGATGAATTTAAGCAAAATCATTCTTGCAATCTAAAAGGCAAGCAACTTTTCATGAGCTTAAGATTATTATTAAGCGGAGCAAATCACGGACCTGAATTAGCTGCTATTTATGAAATAATTGCACCTTGTATGAGTGAGTTTTTAAAGGTTAAAAATGAGCTTAGCTGAGTTAGTGCTTATAATAAGAGATATTTTAATGATAGCGTTAAATATATATTCTTATATTGTTATTTTTTATTGTTTGTTTTCTTTTGTTATGCAAGCATTTTCTAACCCTTGGGTTTTTAAGATATATTTATTACTTGCAAAACTTAGCAAACCAGCTTTTGATATAGTTTATATGATAATTCCACAAAGATTTTTAAATATTGGAATGATTAGTTTAGCTCCTATTGCTGTGATTATAGGAATAAATTTATTGCAACTTGGAATACATGAAGTTGCAAAATTAATTATTAAATCAATTTTATAAAGGTAAAAAATGAAAAAATTATTAGCTATTTTAGTTATTATCAATGCCTTGTTTGCATATACCTATGAAGAATTAAAACAAGAGCCAAATTCACTTGCTAAGGACTTCTTTTTATACAATTTATTAAAAGATAAAGAAATCAAAAAAGAAGATTTAAAGGAATTTAAAAGCCATATATTTCGTTTTTTAGGCGTTATTAAAAAAGAATATGACAAAGTAGCTATTAAAGAAGCTCCAAAGCCTTTAAGCCCTGATTCTTGTTATAATTATTCTATTAATTCTATTATGAACGCAAGCGAAAAATGTCAGGTTTTTAGACTAAAAGAAGTGAATTTTGCTAAAAAATTAAGTGTTGAAAATCTAAAAAAATTAGCAAATACTTTTAAAGATAGCAATAAAGAACTAAGCTCACAATTAAGCATTCTAGCAAATAAAAATCCAATAGCACAAAGCATTAAAACAGGTGATGGCAAGACCTTGATGAAGCTTTATTATGATGGGTATAAATTAGATGATTTTTCTCCAGGTCCAAAGACAAGAGCTAGTATGATGGAGCATCCTAATGCTTATAAGTTTTTAAACTCAGCTTTAGTAGATGATAAATATCCAAAAATAAGAGAAAGATTAAGCTTGTTAGATAAAGAAGACGCTAAAGAAGATTTAGCATTTGCTTTAGGTTTAAATGCTTTAATGTTTAACAAAAACGCTTTAGCAGAGAAATATTTTTTAAGAGCAAGTAAAACTTATAAATATAAAAGACCAAGAGATAATGCCTTATTTTTTGCATATTTAGCAAGTAATAAAACAAGACATTTAGATACTTTAGCAAATAGTGAAGATTTAAACATTTATAGCATTTTAGCAAAAGAGCTTACAAACACACCACTTCCTAAAATCATAACCCCAAATCCAACAAAAACTATTGATTATCCAATAGATGATGCTTTAGTTCAAGCAAGATTTATGATTGAGTTAAAAAATGCAAATAAAGAAAAATTAGAGCAAATGAAAGAGCAATTTGATGCTAAAAATACTCAAGGTCAATATTTAGTAATTAGCGATAAATTAAGTAATTTTAAAGATAACATTTATCCTATTCCATTCCCTGAAGAGCTAAGTAATTATAGTGTAGAGCAAAAGGCTTTAATACTTGCAATTGCTAAGCAAGAGAGTAGATTTTTACCAGCTTCTGTTAGCACTTCTTATGCTTTAGGTATGATGCAATTTATGCCTTTTGTAGCAACTCATACGGCTAAGGTTGATTTTAATGATAATAATTTTGATGTTACAAATATGTTTAAGCCAGAAATTGCATATAAGTTTGCAAACGCACATTTAAACACTTTAAAAAAGGGAGTAAATCATCCAGTTTTTATAGCTTATGCTTATAATGGTGGTTTAGGCTTTACTCAAAGAATGCTAAAAAAAGAATATATGTTTAGTAATGATTCTAAATATAAAAAATATGAGCCATTTTTATCAATGGAATTAGTGCCTTATTTAGAAAGCAGATTGTATGGTAAAAAGGTTTTAGCAAATTATTATATCTATCTTAAGATTTTAGGAAAAGATGTAAAAATGAGCGATTTTATAAGAGATTTAAATAAGCAAAGTGATGCTTTAAAAGTTAGGAATTAATCTTTAATTCCTAATTCAAATTCTTTTAAAATTACTAAGAATTTGAATTAGGAATTTGCTTTTTAAAATGCTTTATATTTTAATAGTCTTTGTTTTTAAATTCAGTTATTTGCTTTGATTTTACCAAGAAAATTCATTTAAATTTTTGAAAATATTTATAAAATTGAAAAGAATTTGAAATAGGAATTTAAAACAATATTTAGATTTCATAAAAGAAAAAGAATTAATCTGTTTTACACAAATTCAAATTAAAAAAGCTAACTTTTAAACTTCTTAAGAATAATCTTATAAGTGTTAAAAATCAATATTAAAACAAATCCCTATTTCAAATTCCTTTATTTTTTAAATACTTAAACATAAACTTTAAATACTTTTTATATTTCTTCTTTTTCTAACTCTTGCATGGTTTTTGAGTGGTTTTTGTGGTTTTTGTGGTTTTTGTGGTTTTTGTGGTTTGGGTGGTTTGGGTGGTTTGGGTGGTTTGGGTGGTTGGAGTGGTTGGAGTGGTTGGAGTGGTTGGAGTGGTTTGGGTGGTTTGGGTGGTTTGGGTGGTTTGGGTGGTTTGGGTGGTTTGGGTGGTTTGGGTGGTTTGGGTGGTTTATTCCGAGTTTATAATGATTATCAATAGTTTTTATTTAAATTATCAAAGAATTTGAAATAGGAATTTGATTTAAAATATTTAATCCCTAAATATCTTAGGGATTAAAGTTTTAATAAAAGATTATATGAACCTTTTGGCTACCATGAACGCCAAATACGGTTACAAGCTCAATATCAGATGTTCTACTAGGACCTGCTATATATAAAATATTAGTAGGTAATACATCATTTTCTGCCTTTATTCTAGCAAGACCACTTGCAAGTGAAGGTTCAATTTTCGTCTTATCAAGTAGCATAATGCAAAGCATTGGTGCAAGGCTTAGCATTCTAGGTTGGCTAGCACTTGATTTTACACAAGCAACCCCATGTGAGCTAATAGCAAACTCTACATCAATTACTGAAAAATCACTATGAAAAACTTCACTTCTTAGCTCTTCAACACTTTTATCAAAACAAACTTTTTTGCTTGCATTAATTTTTTCTACATTAGCACTTAAGCTTTTTGGATAAATTAATGATGTATATCCATAAGAGCTTGTGATTTTATTTATTTCATCATAAACATTGTCTAAGCCATCAACTTCATGAACTTCAAATTTATTTTCGCTCATTTTGGTTTTTGTTTCTTCTAAAGGATTATCGCTTTGTTTTATATGAACGCTTGGATCTACACTTTTTTCGTTTAACTCGTGTTTTATTCCACATTCAATTGCGTTTAATATTTGATTTCTTGAGCGATTGCTGATTTCTTCAATTCTTTTATTCATAAGAAACTCCTTCTAAGTTCTCTAATTCTTTATATATATTTCCTTTAAGTTCAGGTAAGTCTTTATATGTTGCCCAATTTTTAAGCACAGGCAGACTTGTTCCTACGCTTTGTAATAGCCAGTTAAACTTACTTGCATTACCAATAGCAACTCTCCACATTTTTGGACTTGTAGCAATATCAGCAAACTTAGCAAATCCGTAGCTTTCCATTGCGCTATGCTCTAATTCATTTGCACCTAGTGGAGCATTGTCTCCAGCTTCACCTATCTTATCACGGCGCAGTTTTCTAATCATGCTATCAAGTGGGATTTTTACAGGGCAAACTTCAGAGCAACGACCACATAAAGAACATAAACTTAAAATATCCCCATGCTCATTCATTCCGAATAATTGTGGCGATATAACTTCTCCGATTGGTCCAGGATAAACAGCATCATAGCTATGACCACCGATTTTATCATACACAGGACAAAAGTTCATACAAGCACCACATCTAATACAGCGTAACGCTTCATAATAATCTTCGTTGCTTAAAATATTTGTTCTATGGTTATTAAACAATATTACATGCACTTCTTTAGGACCATCTAGCTCATCAGCTTTTCTAGGACCTGTGATTATATTATTATATGCAGGTATGAATTGTCCTGTTGCTGAAGGGGTTAATAATGTATCGGTTGTAGCTGCGTCAGTAAAGCTTTCTACGATTTTTTCAATTCCACAAATTGCTACATGAATAGTTGGAGCTGTAGTGCACATTCTACCATTGCCTTCGTTTTCAATCAGCCAAATAGCACCTTCACTAGAAACTGCAAAATTCACCCCACTAATACCCATTTCTAAGCCTTCAAATTCATTTCTTAGATGAGTTCTAGCAATTGCGTTTAATTTCTCAGGTTCGCTTTCTTTTGCAACGCCTAATTTTTCGCTAAATAATTCTCCGATTTCATAGCGGTTTTTATGAATTGCAGGAACAACGATATGAACAGGAGTTTCATTACCTAATTGTAAAATTAGCTCTCCTAAATCAGTTTCAATCGCATTTAAGCCTTTATGTTCTAAATAATGGTTTAAGCCGATTTCTTCGCTTGCCATTGATTTGCCTTTTAATACCTTGCTAATTTTCTTTTCCATCATTAGCTCATAAATTATCTCGCAAGCATCTTCTTTGGTATTTGCAAAATGAACTTTCATACCATTTTTTGTAGCGTTTTTTTCAAATTCTAATACTCTATCTTTTAAAGTATATAAAGCATTATTTTTTGCTTTTTGTGCCTTTGTTCTTAGCCCTTGCCAATCTTGAAATTTTGCATTAATTAAAGCTTTTCTTCTATCTTGTAAAGCGTGCATTGCAGAGCTAACGTTTTCTCTCATTTGCTTATCAGCTAATTTAGTTTTGATTAATTCGCTATGATTTTTCATATCTTTTCTCCTTGCATTCTAGCAGCTAAAAAGTCATATAAATGATAAGTTTTTATATCAAGACCCATTTTTGCAATTGTTCCACGAATGTTTAGCAAGCATCCGCCATCAGCAGAGATTATAACTTTTGCTCCACTTGCAACAATATCATTTACTTTTGCTTGAGCCATTGCGTTTGAGATTTCAGGTTCTTTTACACTAAATGTTCCACCAAAACCACAGCATTCTTCTTCGTATTTAAGTTCTACTAATTCAACATTTTTAAGACTTCTTAATAAGTTTTTATTAGCATCAATGCTTTTTTGAACTCTTAAAGCGTGGCAGTTTGTATGCCAAGTAACCTTAATAGGTTCGCCCTTATCTTCAATCTTAAATCCGATTTGCTCTAAATATTGACTAAGCTCTATTACTTTTGAACTAAATTTTTTGATTTTTTCATAATTTGCATCATCTTTAAAAAGCTCAACATAATCATGGCTCATCATACCGCCACAGCTTCCACTAGGAATTACGATAGGTAAATCTTCATTAAATAATTCAGCATTATATAAAGCTACTTTTTTAGTATCTTTAAAATATCCTGTGTTATAACTAGGTTGCCCACAACAGGTTTGATCTTTTTTAAAAATCACTTCAACTCCGGCACTTCTTAAAAGCTTAATAGAGTTTAAAATCGTGTTCTGCATAGCAGCACTTGCTAGACAGGTTGCATAAAAATATACTTTTTTTTGCATTTTTAACCCTTTTTAATAAAATGATAATTTATTATATTACTTTAACGATATTAAAGGGTTAAGATGATTTTCTATGCGATTATTTTTTTAAATATTTTTATTTATTTTTTAGGGTTTTTAATCGGCAAGCGTGTTTTAGTAAGTAATTTTGCACTTTATCATGGAAGTGATTTTTATACATTTTTTACTTATTCATTTTTGCATAGTGATTTTAATCATATTTTTATGAATATGGTTATGCTTTTTATGCTATCTCATCTTCTTAGATTTTGCAATAAAACTCATTTAGTGTTAGTGTATGTTTTGGGTGCTATTTTTTCATCTTTAGCGTATTATTATTTAATGATAAATATGGGATATTATAATTTTGTTTTATTAGGTGCTAGTGGAGCTATTAGTGCTTTAATGGGCTATGCAGCAATTGTTTTAAGACAAAATGGCTTTTTTGTAGCGATTGCAATTACAAGCTTAATTAGTGCTTTAATGTTTAGTAATGTAGCTTGGCAAGCACATATTTTTGGAGCAGTATTTGGAGCAATTTTTGCTTATGGAGTTTATTTTTTAAGGAGATAAAATGAAGAATTTTTTAAAAGGTTTTGGTTTAGGCTTTGGCTTATTAGTGTTTTTTATTTTAGGTTTAATGATTTCTAAGGCTTATAATTTACTTATTACAAATGATAAAAGCCAAATTGTAAGAAATATAGAAGTATCAAAAAAAGCAAATTATGATTCATACATATCATATCCTAGATTTAGTGCTAGCAAATTTTTAAGCACTAAAGAAGACTTAAGCGATAGTGAAAAAGCAAGTATTACAAATACATTTAATAAGGTTTTAGAATTAGTAAGAAATAGTAATATTTGCGTAGGCGGTAGCTATATGTTAGAGCAAAATATTGCTTATAAAGATGGTCTGAGTGTGCCTAGTGGATATAGATTTAATTCTGGTTTTGAGTGTAGATTTAACAAAGATGAGCTTAGTAGCTATCAAAATTTATTAAAAAACATAAATGAAATTCTAGCTAATAATGACTATATTGCACTAAATATCCCTGCAATAAAATCAATAGTAAGTGATAGTGCTTTAGATAAAATTCAAGATGAATTACATGATGAAATATATAAAAAAGCTGATGAATTAGCAAAGCATTATTCAAATATTTCAAAGAAAACTTGTGTAATCTCAAATATAACTTATGATATTCACGCATATCCTAAGAGACTAATGAATGCTGATATTGCTTATAGTGTTCCTGTTGAAAACGATACACTAGAAAGATTAAAAGCAACAATTACTTTAGAATGTAAATAAGGATTAATTATGAGCGAGATTTTAACAAAAGGTTGGGCTGCTTATGATGAAGCAGCTAATTTTAAGCCAATTACTTTTAAAAGAGCTGCGTTAAAAGATGATGAAATATTATTAAAAACTCTTTATTGTGGGATTTGTCATAGTGATATTCACGCAGCAAGAAATGAATGGGGCGTTACAAAATATCCTATCGTTCCAGGTCATGAAATTGTAGGAGAAGTTGTTCAAGTTGGCAAAAATGTTAAGGAATTTGAAATAGGAAATAAGGCTGGCATAGGCTGCTTGATTAATTCTTGTGGCGAGTGTGAAGCTTGTCTTAATTCAAACGAGCAGTTTTGCTCGAAAGGTGCTGTATGGACTTATAATAGTGTTGATTATTTTAATAATAATGAAATTACAAAAGGTGGATATTCAAATTATATAAAAGTTCATAAAGATTTTGCGATAAATATTCCAGAAAATGCACCGCTTGAGCTAATCGCACCGCTATTTTGTGCAGGAATTACTACTTATTCTCCACTTAAGTTTTCAAAAGTTAGCAAAGGCATGGATGTAGCAATTGCAGGATTTGGTGGGCTTGGTGTAATGGCATTTAAATACGCTAAGGCAATGGGTGCAAATGTAAGCGTAATCGCAAGAAACGATACTAAAAAACAAATCGCTTTAGAGCTTGGAGCAAGTAATTATTATAATGATATTAATAATGTTGATAAAAGATTTGATGTAATAATTAGCACAATTCCAAGTAAATATGATGTATTAGCATACGCAAGAGCTTTAAAATACGGCGGAGAAATGGCAATTGTAGGTTTGCCTCCGATTGATGAAAAAGTATCAATTAGCCTAAATGCCTTAATTAGAGTAAGTCATAAGAAAATTTATGGTTCATTAATAGGTGGGATTAATGAAACTAAAGAAATGCTTGAATTTTCGCTAAAGCACAAGATTTATCCTGAAGTAAAAATCATAAGTGCAGACGAGATTAATAAAGCTTATGATGATTTATTAAATAATTCTAGTTCATTTAGATATGTTATAAAATTTGATGAGTAAGAGATTAATTTTAAGCCTAATTTCTTTAGGCTTAATTTCGTTTTTAAGTGTATTAATAGAAACTTCTTTAAATGTAACTTTTGAATATTTAACAAAAACTTATGAAATTGATATAAAAACAGCATCACTACTTACTTCTATGTTTTTATTAGCTCTTACTTTAATTATGCCTACAAGTTCATTCTTATTACAAAGATTTAATACAAAAAAATTATTTATATTTACAAATTTTTTATTTTTATTAAGTCTTTTAGTGTGTGCTAGTTTTAATAATTTTTATATTTTAGTTCTTGCTAGATTTTTACAAGGAATTGCAGCAGGAATTGCCTTGCCTTTAATGTTTAATATAGTAATTATTAAGGCTAGTAAAAAGTATTTTGGATTTTTAATAGGATTTTGTGTATTTTTAGTGGCTACTGCACCTGGTTTTGGACCAATTTATGGTGGGTTTATTATGAAATATTTTGAATTTAGAGATATTTTCATATTCTTAATACCTTTTTTAGTGTTTGCATTGATTTTAGGGATTTTTAATATTGATGATTTATCTAGCAAGGCTAGTTTTGATTATAAAGAATATTTTTTGATTTTAGGATTAATTGTAAGTTTAGTTTGTAGCGTTGATAATATCGGATTTTTTATAGTATTTTTGCTTTTATTATATTTATTAATAAAGCTTAAGAGTAATATTTTAAAAGTTGCTTTTAATTATAGATTTTTTTGTTCTAGTTTAATGGTATTTTTAATGCAGTTTTTTGCTTTATCTTATTCTTTAATACTTCCTAATTATTTGATTTCGGTATTAGATTATGATAGTTTTAATGCTAGTAAAGTTATGTTTTTAGGCTCAATTAGTGCTGCTTTATTAGCTCCTATTAGTGGATTCTTAAGCAATGTTATCGGTAGTTTTAAACTTGCATTTACTGGAGTAATATTAATTATTTTTTCAAATATTTTATTTTTATATTTAGAAGAAAATTTATTAAATTTTTCAATATCGTATTTAGTTTATGCTTTCGCTCAAGGAATGTCTATGAGTGTAATTATTGCTTATTCAATCAATTTAAGTAGCGATAAAACAAATGCAAATACTTATATAAATACTTTTCAACAATGCTTTGGAGTATTAGGAGTTTTAGTAATTTCAAAAGTATTTAATGATAATTATTTAATAGGATTTAAAAACTCAATATATGTGATATTAAGCCTTGCATTTTTGCAACTAATACTTATTTATTTTGCTTTTAAAAATAAATGCAAGGTCTAATTCCGAATTCAAATTCTTTTGTTTATTTTTATCCTTTAAACTAAGATTTTAAAGGATTAGTAATGGAAAATATTTTAATGTTAATGATAGGCGTTTCAATTTTTTTAGTTTTTATTGTAATCGCTGCTTTTATTTGGGGATTTAAAAATAGGCAATTTAGCGAGAATAAAGGCTTTTTAGAATTAAACGACAGCGAAGAAGCTTTGCAAGATGCAATAATTTTAGAAAATCGCAAAAAAGAATTAAAAAATCCTAAAAAAGCTTTATTTTTAGATAGAGATGGCGTGATTAATCGTGATTTTTCTTATGTTTATGAGCTAGAAAAATTAGAATTTATGCCAAATATTTTTGAAATTGTTAAGTTTTTTTATGATAAAGGATATTTAATATTTATTATCACAAATCAAAGTGGAGTAGGGCGTGGATATTTTAGCGAAGAGCAAATGAATATTTTTAATAATGCAATAATTAAAGAATTTTCTAATCATCAAATTAATATTGCTAAAATTTACGCTTGTTTGCATACACCAAATGATAATTGCGAATGCAGAAAACCAAAAGCAGGAATGATTATAAAAGCTTGCAAGGAGTTTAATATAGATTTAGCAAACTCTATTTTCATAGGAGATAAGCCAAGCGATATGCAAGCAGCTTTTAATGCAAATATTAAAAATCGTTATTTATTTAGCGATAATGAAAATTACGAAAACGCTAAAAAAATTAGCGATTTATTAGATATTAAAAAGGATTTTTTATGAAAAATATAAAAGCCCTTGTTGTAGGGGATTTGATACAAGATATTTATATTTTTGCAAATTGCACGAGAATTAGCCCAGAAGCTCCTGTGCCTGTCATCGTTCCAAAGGAAGAAAAAAAGGTGCTAGGTGGAATGGCAAATGTGGCTGCAAATTTAGCAAAACTTGGTGCTAGTGTTAGTGTTTTGAGTGTTTTAGGCAATGATGAAAGCTCAAAATATATAAAAGATGAGCTAAACAACAAAGGCATAACCTGCTTAATCTTAGAAGATACAAACAGAAAAACAACTACTAAAACTCGTATTTTTGGCTCAAATCAACAAATAGTAAGAATTGATGTAGAAACAACAGAAGAAATTAGTCAAGATTTAGCAAATAAATTAATAAATTTAGTTTTAAATAAGCACTATGATGTAATAGTTTTTAGCGACTATGCAAAAGGAGTTATTACGCCATATCTATCACAAAAACTAATTGAATATGCAAAAAGCAAAAATATCTTAACTCTAGCAGACCCGAAGAATGATTTTTATAAGTTTAGTGGTGTTGATATTATCACGCCAAATCATAAAGAAGCTTGTGAGTTTTTAGGCAAATTTGATGAAAAAAGCGATGAAGAATTAACAAAAGCTTTAGAAAAATTACAAAGCGAATTAAAGCTTAAAATTCCTTTAGTAACCCTAGGTTGCAATGGAATAGCAGCGATTTATAATGATAAATTAAACCGCCATTTTGCACTTGCAAAAGAAGTTTTTGATGTTACAGGTGCAGGTGATAGTGTGATTTCTTCATTATCATTTTTCTTAGCAAATGATTTTCATATAAGTAAAAGCATTGATTTAGCAAACAAAGCTGCAGCAATAGTTGTAGGTAAAATCGGAGCTGTTAGCGTAGGGCTAAATGAAATAATTAATTTTAACAATGAGTTTCATAAATGCAAAAATATAGAAGAAATAATTGAGCTTAGCAAAGGAAAAAAAGTAGTATTTACAAATGGTTGCTTTGATATTTTGCATTACGGACATTTAAGCTATTTAAGAAGTGCAAAAGAGCTAGGAGATTTGCTAGTAGTTGGGCTAAATAGTGATGAGAGTGTAAAAAGGCTAAAAGGTAAAGAGCGACCAATAAACGATATAAAGACAAGAAAAGCAATGCTTAATGCTTTAGAATTTGTTGATTTTGTGTGCGAGTTTAGCGATGATACTCCGATTGAACTAATTAAGGCTTTAAAACCTGATATTTTAGTAAAAGGCGCTGATTATGAAGGTAAGATTGTAGTGGGTAGCGAGTTTGCAAAAGAAGTAAAATTGCTAGAATTTAAAACAGGATTTTCAAGCACAAATATAATAGAAAAAATAAGGAATAGTAATGATTAATAAATTAATGTATGAATTAAACGAGCATAAAAATGCTTTTAATAAAGTTGATGAAAAATATTTAAACGATATCATAAAAGCTTATGAGATAATTAAAACAGCTTTAGAAAATGGTAAAAAATTATTAATTTTTGGCAACGGTGGAAGTGCAGCAGATGCTCAACACTTCGCAGCTGAGCTAAGCGGTAGGTATAAAACCGAGAGAATGGGGCTTAGCGCGATTGCACTTAGCACAGATACTTCAGCGCTTACTGCAATAGGTAATGATTATGGATATGAGTATGTGTTTTCAAGACAAGTTGAAGCTATTGCAAAGCCTGGCGATGTGGTGTTTGGAATAAGCACAAGTGGGACTAGTAAAAATGTAATAAATGCGCTTGAAATAGCTAAGCAAATGGATTGCGAATGTATTTTAATGGCAAGCCAAAAGCTTGAAGCAAGTCCATACTTTGCCCTAAAAGCTTCAAGCTTAGATACTCCAAGAATTCAAGAAATCCATATTTTTACAATCCATAGCATCTGCGAACTACTTGATGGGTATTTTAAATAAAAAGAGCTTTTAATTTAAAAGAATTTGAAATTCCTATTTCAAATTCTTGATTTTTTTGGCGTAGCTTTTAATTCTTGTAGAGTTGATTATCACGCAGATTGAACTAAGCGACATAAATATACTTGCGATTAGTGGGTTTATAAGTCCATTGAAAGCTAATGGAATGCTTATGATATTGTACAAAAAGCTTAAAGCTAGATTTGTCTTAATTAATTTATATGTTTTTGTAGCTAATAAGTGAGAGTTTTTAATCCCTATTAATTTATTATCAAGCATAATTATATCGCTTGAATTTAGAGCTAAATTACTAGCGTTTTTAAAGCTAATTCCAACTAGTGCAAGTTTTAATGCTAATGCGTCATTTATGCCATCGCCTACCATTAAAACTTTGTTATTTTTGCTAAAATTTTCAATCGTTTTTAACTTATCTTCAGGCAAACATTCATAATAATATTCGCTAATTCCTAGCTCGTTTGCTATTTTTTCGCAAGGTTTTTGCTTATCTCCTGAGAGCATTACTACTTTTATATTAGATGATTTTAAATAATTAATTAGGTTTAGTGCATCATCGCTAATTACATTAGAAAATACAAAATGCTCTAAAATTTCATCATTTTTAGCGAAAAACACTTCGGTTTCATTCTTTGAAATCGCATTTATATTGTATTGTTTTAGTAGTTTTGCAGAGCCAAAAATATATCTAATTCCGTTTTCAAATTCCGCCAAAACTCCTAAGCCATTTAGCTGAATTAGATTAAAATCCTTTTCGCTTGGTTTTATATCTTTTAAATACTCGTTTAGTGAGCTTGCGATTATGTGATTATTTTTATTTAAAATCGCTTTTAATATGCTTTTATCATTATCATTTAGATTAATACTGCTTAATAATTCAAGTTTTGATTTTGATAATACCCCTGTTTTATCAAATACAGCCATATTGATTTTGCTAAGGTTTTCAATAAAACTTGCGTTTTTAAATAATACTTTAAGCTTTAAAGCTTCGTGAATACATAAAATATTTCCAACAGGAGCACTAAGTGCTAAAGCACATGGACATGCGATTATTAATAAACTTACACTTCTAATAATAGCTTCATTTATATTAGAAATATTGTATAAAAAGCACAAAAATGCAATGCTAAAAATCGCATAACAAAAATAAACTCCGATTTTATCTGTTAGTCTTTCAAGGTTTGATTTTTTTGTTTTATTTAATAAATTTGCTAATTTATTAATATAACTATCATTAAAAGTGCAGCTTGCAATATAATCAAAACTAGCACATTCAACTACACTTGCACTTTTGATAAAATCACCTTTTTTAATATTTACTAATTCGCTTTCGCCTGTAATTGCGCTAAGGTTTAATTTAGCATCATTTAAAGCATATCCATCAATTAAGATTTTATCTCCTAAAAACACTCTTAAAACATCATCTTTTTTAATATTTGTAACGCTGATTTTTTCTATATTTTCACCTTTAATCACATTTACACTAGCGTTTAATAAATCGCTTAAAAAATCAATATTTTCTAAAGCTTGTTTTCTTGCGAGTTGTTCTAAAAATCTTCCTATAAAAACAAAGCAAATAATCATAGCAACGCTATCAAAATAAACATAAGGAAGCCTTTTAAACATCGCAATAATGCTATAAATATAAACAAGACTAGCACCTGCAGTTACTAAGCAATCCATATTTAAGATTTTGTTTTTAAGGGCTAAATAAGCGCTTTTAAACATTGATGAAGCACTATAAAAAAGAACAGGAGTGCATAATACAAACTCCGCAAAATTAATAATATCTTGAATGCTTTGCTCCATACTAGAAAAATACCCAGCATATCTTGCTATGCTAAGCCACATAATATTCATAACACAAGCAATTGCTACTATTAGCCTTGAATAAAACTCAATATGGGTTTTTTTAGCTTTTGTCGTAGTGTTTGGATTAAAGGCTAGGGGAGTGTAGCCAAGAGATATTATGGTATTTAAAATATCTTTTGCATTAGTAATTAGGGGATTATATTCTATACTAGCTCTTTTGGTGTGATAGTTTATATCAATTTCTAAAACACCTTCGTTTTTTAAAAGCATTTTTTCAATGAGCCAAACACAAGCAATGCAATGCAAATTATCAATTAAAATTAAAATTTTTTCATAATTTTCTTCTTTTTGTATAAAAAACGAGTGTTCATCATAAGAAATTTTCTCATCTACTTTAGATAAATTAGTGGCATTTTTATAAAATTCTTCTAAATTGTTTTCATTTATTAGATTATAAACATTTTTACAGCCATTACAACAAAACACCTTTTCGCCTTGAAAAATCATACTTTTTTCATCAAAATCTAACCTACAATGAAAACACTTCAAGATAATTTCCTTTAATTTTATTGACAATTTTATTTTTAATTTATAAAATAATTTTTAATACTTCGTTTTTTACAAATAAGGAAATCAATGGATAAAGATATACAAACAGAACAAAAGCAAGATAAAAAAAATCAAAAAAAGCATATTCCAGTAGATGGATATAAAATAGAAGAATTAAAACTACTAACTCTTGAAAAATTAATAGAAATCGCAAACGAAGCTGGTGTAGAAAACCCTATGGAGTTTAGAAGACAAGAGCTTATGTTTGAGATATTAAAAGCTCAGACTAAAAAAGGTGGCTTTATTCTTTTTACAGGTATTTTAGAAATTAATCAAGAAGGTTATGGCTTCTTAAGAGCAATGGATGCAAATTTAAGTGATAGTGCAAACGATGCTTATGTAAGTAATTCTCAGATTAAAAAGTTTGCTTTAAGGGTTGGAGATATTGTTACAGGTCAAGTAAGAGAACCAAGAGAGCAAGAAAAGTATTATGCTTTACTTAAGATTGAAGCTATTAATTATCTTCCTTTAGCTGAAGCTAAAAAAAGAGCTTTATTTGATAACCTTACTCCTATATTTCCTACTGAAAAACTACAACTTGAGTATGACCCATTAAAGCTAACTGGTAGGGTGCTTGATTTATTCACTCCTATTGGAAAAGGACAGCGTGGGCTAATAGTTGCACCTCCTAGAACAGGTAAAACTGAGCTTATGAAAGAGCTTGCAACTGCAATTGCAAAAAATCATCCAGAAAGTCAATTAATAGTTCTTTTGATTGATGAGCGTCCTGAAGAAGTTACCGATATGCAAAGATGTGTTAAAGGCGAAGTTTTTAGTTCTACATTTGATCAACCAGCACTAAATCATGTGCGTGTAGCAGAGCTTGTAATTGAAAAAGCTAAGCGTTTAGTAGAAATGGGAAAAGATGTAATTATTTTACTTGATAGTATCACAAGACTTGCAAGGGCATATAATACTGCAACTCCAAGTAGTGGCAAGGTTTTAAGTGGTGGTGTTGATGCGAATGCTCTACATAAACCAAAGAGATTTTTTGGAGCCGCTAGAAATATAGAGCATGGTGGAAGCTTAACGATAGTTGCAACAGCTTTAATTGATACAGGTTCAAGAATGGATGATGTAATTTTTGAAGAGTTTAAAGGGACAGGAAATAGTGAAATTGTTCTTGATAGAAATATTTCAGATAGAAGAATTTATCCAGCAATTAATATAACTAAGAGTGGAACAAGAAAAGAAGAATTATTACAAGGTCCAATTAATTTACCTAAGATTTGGGCAATTAGATCAGCAATGAATTCTATGGAAGATGTTGAAGCACTTAAGTTCTTATATGCAAAAATGCTAAAAACTCAAAATAATGAAGAATTATTATCAGGATTAAACGAATAATATGCAAAGTCTATCGCTTAAATATCGCCCAAAAAATTACGATGATTTGATAGGTCAAAGTGCTGTTAGTAAGAGTTTAAAATATGCACTTGACAATAAAATAATAGCAAATGCTTATCTTTTTTCTGGACTTAGGGGCAGTGGAAAGACAAGCTCAGCTAGGATTTTAGCAAAAGCACTAAACTGTGAGCGTGGAATTAGTTCAACTCCTTGTGGTAAGTGTGCTAGCTGTTTAAGTAATGATGGGATTGATATTTATGAATTAGACGCTGCTAGTAATCGTGGGATTGATAGTATTCAGGATTTAATAGAAAATACAAAATACGCACCGCTCCATTCAAGATTTAAGATTTTTATAATTGATGAGGTGCATATGCTAACTCGTGAAGCTTTTAATGCACTCTTAAAAACACTTGAAGAACCACCTGCACATGTTAAGTTTATTTTAGCAACAACAGATGTTCATAAATTACCACCTACTATTTTAAGTAGGGTTTTACACTTTAGATTTAAAAAAATTCCTATTCAAGATATTGTAAGTAGAATGGAATTTATTTTAGCAAACGAACAAATACCTTATGAAAAAGAAGCTTTAATGCTGATTGCAAGAAGTGGCGGTGGCTCTATGAGAGATAGTCTAACTTTACTAGAACAAGGTATTATTTATACTCAAAAAAGACTAAGTAAAGATAGTATTGCATTAATGTTAGGCTTGATTGAACCTAGTCTTATTAAGCAGTTTTTTGTAGATATTTTAAATGCTAATGATAGTGGGATATTTAAGTTTTTAGAATTAGCTAAATCTTATGAAGCTAGTATTGTTATTGATGAGATTAGCTCGTATTTAAAGGATTGTTTTGCAAATAATAATCCTAATTTTTCTTTAGTTTTATATGATAGATTTTTTCACATAATTGCAAAAGCTAAGAATATGACAAAGATAAGCGATGATGATGAGTTTATTTTATATATTCTTGCGTTTTTATTAAAAGAAGCAGTTGGGCTTAAGAGTATTGACAAAGAAATTAATGAGCCTATTGTTAATAAAAATGAGCAAGATTATTTAAATTTCATCACAATGATTGCTAAAAGAGATTATAGATTAGGAGAAATTTTTAAAAATTACGCATCTTTTGTTAGTTTTGATGGTAATGAATTTTGCATAAAAATTAATCCAAATAATGAAGAAGATAAGCAATATTTCAAACAATATTATGGCTCGGTTGTAAAAAATATATTTGCAAGCATATTTAATGATGCAAAATTAGTTTTAATAAGTGATTTGCCAAAAGCTAATGAAATAAAGGTCGAGCCTTTACAGAAAGTAAAACAAGAGTATGAAGAAGAAATCAAATATCCTGAATATCAAAGTGATGATTATTTGGATTCAGATTTTGCTTTTGAAGAAGAAGAGAATGTTTATGAAATACCAGATGAGGTTTTAGAAGACTATGACCCTGAACTTCAAAATATACTTTTCGAATCTTTAGTAAAGATTAAAATAGAAAATAATAATCTAGAATTACATGTAATGCCACCATGCAATGAGAAAGAAAAAGGCATTTTAAGAGCAAATATTAAAGATGTTTTAGCTAAATGTAATGCTTATTTTAAGACTAAGAATTCAAAAATAATAAATGCAGAATTAGATAAAAAAAAACTTCGTTAGAAATTAAAGCCGAAGACTTTAATAAAGCTCAAGATTTTAATATAGCTCGTAATTTGGGTGAAATTGAGCTTGATAAATTTGTAATAGCTAAAGAAATAGAAGAAGAAAATGTGGTTAATTTAGATATTAATCATATTGTTTTAAGCGAAGAAGAAATAGATTTAAGAAAAAAACTAGACATAATAACAGAAGCCTTAGGTTCTTTAAGCGATATAAGACCTTGAAAAATAATATAATTTTGTTATAATCTTCGCTTTTACTAATGGGGTTGATTAGGTTTCGACAGGATTAGTAAGGGATTAGCTGCATGCCGTGTTGCTACGTTAAACGCTAAATTAAAATTAAACGCAAACAAAAAAGAATTAGCTCCTGCTTACGCTTACGCTGCGTAAGTTCAGTTGAGCCCTGCAATGCTTAAAGCTTGTAATAGCATTTAGCGGGTCATCATTCAAGCTAGTTTAAAGCCTTGGCTAAGCTTTAAATGAAGTAAAAGCCTTAGTTTTTACTAAAGTTGTAAGCTGCACTTAGTAAAAATGAACCTAAGCAGCCTACTAAGCATGTAGACGCTGGTTTTGAGCTAGTTTTGGACTGGAGTTCAAATCTCCACAACTCCACCATTCATTATAAAAATCATATTATTTTATAGAATTTGTAAGAAAAAACATTTCCTAATTCAAGAATTTGAATTAGGAATTAAGATTAATCTAGATCTTTGATTAGTTCATCATCGCTTTTTACAACTATTCCTGAGCCGTGAATTACACTAGGAATACAACTTGTGCAAATATCAATAGGTTTTAGATTTTTATGTGCTCTAATAAAAACAGCGTTTTCATCTTCACTCGCTCTTAAGGCACATACATTACAAATCATATCTTCATTTAAAATCATTTATTCTCCTTAAAAAAATATGATATATTTTACTAAAAAATAGAATATAAGGCTTATTTATAATCAATTAACATGCTTTTTACAAGCAATTCTTTTTGATATATTAAATGGGTTAAAAAAATCACAATAAATACAGGTAAGAAAAATCCTATCCAAGGTATATTACAAATCAAATAAAACAAGAAAACCCATATAATATAATGAAATTTTAATGGGTTAAATTTTAAAAAATCATTTTTATTTAATACACAGCTAGCAACATCAATCATTAATAAATTAAAAAATAAATAAAACATTAAAAAGAATAAAAATATGCTAGAAAATATGTTAATTATTGGGATAAGATAAGAAATTAAAACACAAAATAATAAAAAGCCAAATTTCATAAATAATTTAAATATCATCCAACAAGTATAGCTAAAGCTAACTTCATCTAGTTTGTTGTAATTGTAATGCTTTAAATTAATTGCTTTTACTATTAATGGTGTTAAAAATGAAATAATTATTAGGGCAAAAATTATGGATAAATTAACTGATAAATAAGCACCAAATACATTTCCTAATATAAATATTAATATTTGCAAAGCGTGTAGAATATATATTCCAAGAAAAAAACTAAAAGCCTCTTCGTTAAAATCTATGTTAGTTATGTAATTTATAAAAAACTTAAATATTATGATAAATATTAATGAGCTTACTATTAAAGGCACAAAAGAAAATGCTAAAAATCTAAATGTAAAAAAGTCTTTTATTGCTAAAATAAGATTATTCATATTTATACCAATTTATAACTTGAGATAATAACCCACTTCCATTAAATCCTACAAGCATATCATCAATACCAAAAACATTTTTTGAGTAGGCTAAATAATAGTTATAATCAACTAAAAATATATAAGGTTGATTAAACTTAATTTGCTCTTGAAATTCTTTATAATAGTTCTCTTGAAATTCATTTATAGTAGTTTTTGCGTGAGTTTTATCTTTTTTGTTAGAATTTAATATTTTAATAAAGTTTATATTGTGATTATATTCTATGTCTATTATTTTGCTTGCTTCGTATTCATCATTACTACTTGGTAAAATAGTGGTTAAAATACCAAAATCTTTTAGCTGAGTTGCAATATTTTCTGCTATGTTAAAATATTCTTTGTTATCTACAAAAATTTCTAATTTTAAAGGAATATCAAGCTTTTTAAAATAATTAACATTGTTTTCTTTATTAATATTTAAATCAATGCTTTTTCTTTCTTTGAAATATCCTAATTCGTTTAAAAGTTTTCTTGCTTCTTCTTTATTGCAATTATTTGCATATTTGCTAATTATAAGATTTGGAAACTGATTTGAAATTTGTTTTGAGCATATTGCTAGAGATATTGCATAGCGTAATTTTCTATTATAAATAATTTTATTATTTAGATTTAATGCTATTGAGTGTGTAGAATTTAGTACTTTATATTCTATATCTTCATCAATATTTTTAAGGTTTTTATAATTAATAAGACCTACATCAACTATGTTATTATTTAAAGCGTTTTTAATTTGCACATCATTTTGATATATTTTAAGAACTACTCCATCATTATTTGGTTTTAATATAGCATTTTGATTTTTTATCAATACTATTTGTTCGTTACTATATTGTTTTAAGTGATAAGTACCAAGACCTATTGCATCGGTATTAAACCAACTTAAACCATATTTAATCAAGGCATTTTTAGACATTATGCCTAAAGTAAGATTATTTAAAAAATCACTATCTGGACTTTTTAAAATAAATTCTATTGTGTATTTATCTATGATATTAATATCTAAAATATTATTATAAAATTGTTCGTAAGAAGAATTGTATAATTTATTTTTGATGGTATCATAGGTTGTTTTTACATCTTCAGCACTGAATTCTCCATAATTTACATTATTTTTTATAAAATATAAGCCTTTTTGAAGTTTAAATTCATATTTTAATTTATCATTACTAACTTTATAAGAAGTTATTAATACAGGGACTAATTCTTGATTATTGTTTTTATAAAATAGTCCAGAATATAATAATTTCACGACATCATTGTTTGGATTGTATATAGGGTTTATGTTTGTAGGAGGATTTTTGATTGCTACTTTTATTAAATCAGCTAATAGATTGTTTGAAATAAAAACTAAAAGAAAAATTAAAACTTTTTTCATCAAAAACCTTAAAATAGCAAGATAAACTTGCTATTTTATAATTAGAAATTAGCCTTAATTTGTGCTACCCAATTTGCAATTCTTTCATCAGTTAAATCTTCTTGATTGTCATTATCTAATGCAAGACCTACAAATTTGCCATCAACTACTGCTTCTGAATCTTCAAAGTCATAACCATCAGTTGAAACTGAACCAACTAGATTTGCACCAGCTTCTTTTAAAGCTGCAGCTAATTTACCCATACCACCGCAGAATGTATCTGAGTAGCTTGAGCTATCGCCCATACCAAATACAGCTACAGTTTTACCAGCTAAGTTTAATCCACTAAAATCAAAGCTTTCCCAATCATCTTGTAAATCACCGCTTCCCCAAGTCGAAGTTCCGCATACTAATTTATCAAAACTATTTAGTTTATCAGCATCAACATCAGCAATGTTTAATAATTCTGCTCCTAAAGCTTCAGCGATTTTTTCTGCTGCACCTTCTGTATTTCCCATAGCACTTCCGAAAACTACTGCTACTGACATATTTTCTCCTTAATTTGATTTGCGAAGCTAATTTTACCATTTGAAATTATTGTTAATCATTAACCAAGACTAATTATTTTTTCACTTGATATTTAATTAAGGTAAAGAGATTTAAAAATGCGTAATATAAGAAACTTTTCAATAATAGCTCATATTGACCATGGTAAAAGCACTTTAGCAGATTGCTTGATTACAACTTGTAATGCGATAGAACAACGCAAAATGAGTAAGCAAGTAATGGATACTATGGATATAGAAAAAGAGCGTGGAATAACAATAAAAGCTCAATCAGTGAGATTAAATTATGTTTATAACAATGAAAATTATATTTTAAATCTAATTGACACTCCAGGTCACGTGGATTTTTCTTATGAGGTTAGCCGTAGTCTTGCTAGTTGCGAAGGTGCTTTGCTTGTAGTTGATGCTTCTCAAGGTGTACAAGCTCAAACAATTGCTAATGTTTATATGGCACTTGAACATGATTTAGAAATAATTCCTGTAATTAATAAAATTGACCTTCCTGCAGCAAACCCGCAAAGGGTAAAAGATGAAATTGAGCATATCATAGGAATTGATTGCTCTAATGCAATAGAAGTTAGTGCAAAATCAGGAATAGGAATTAATGAATTATTACAAGCAATTTGCGAAAGAATTCCAGCACCTATTAGTAAGGCTAATAAATTAAAAGCTTTAATTTATGATAGTTGGTTTGATAGTTATTTAGGAGCTTTAGCTTTAGTTAGAGTAAGAGATGGAGAGATTAAGAAAAACGATGAAATATATTTAATGCACGAAGGAGTAAAACATAGTGTATTAGATTTACGCTATCCACATCCGCTAAATCCTATGCAAACAGATAGCATTAAAGCAGGTGAAGTAGGAATTGTTGTTTTAGGTCTTAAAGATATTGCAGCAATAAGCGTAGGAGATACGATAACTTTAGCAAAGGATAAGGCAGACGAGCCAATTGCTGGTTTTGCTAAGGCAAAGGCTTTTGTTTTTGCAGGAATTTATCCTATTGATACTGATAAATTTGAAGATTTAAGAGATGCTTTAGATAAGTTAAAATTAAATGATAGTTCAATTTCTTATGAGCCTGAGACTTCTTTAGCTTTAGGATTTGGCTTTAGGGTAGGGTTTTTAGGACTTTTACATATGGAAGTTATAAAAGAGCGTTTAGAGCGTGAGTTTAATTTAGACTTAATAGCAACAGCTCCAAGCGTTACTTATGAAGTAAATTTAACAGATGGAACTATATTAAATATTCAAAATCCAAGCGATTTACCGCCGGTAAATAAGATTGATCACATTAAAGAGCCTTATGTAAAAGCAACAATAATAACTCCTAGTGAATTCTTAGGTAATTTAATAACACTTTTAAATAATCGTCGCGGAATTCAAACAAAAATGGATTATATAACAGAAAGTAGAGTTTTACTTGAATACGACATACCTATGAATGAAATTATTATGGATTTTTACGATAGGCTAAAATCTTTAACTAAAGGCTATGCGAGTTTTGATTATGAATTTTGCGATTATAGAGTAGGGGATTTAGTAAAGCTTGATATAAGAGTAGCCGGTGAAGCCGTTGATGCGCTTAGTATCATAGTGCCAAATCAAAAGGCTTTAAGCAAAGGAAGAGATTTAGTAGCCGCTATGAAAGAAATAGTTCCAAGACAATTATTTGAAGTAGCAATTCAAGCAAGTATCGGAAATAAAATAATAGCTCGTGAGAATGTAAAATCAATGGGTAAAAATGTTACTGCTAAGTGTTACGGCGGTGATATTACTAGAAAAAGAAAGCTTCTTGAAAAGCAAAAAGAAGGTAAAAAGCGTATGAAAGCTATCGGTAAAGTTAGCTTGCCACAAGAAGCATTCTTAAGTATTTTAAAGATTGATTAAAATCTTTAATTCCTGTTTCAAATTCTTGATTTGAAACAGGTTATTCAATATTTTCTTTAAAGCTTGTTAATTCACTCATGTTTATTTTAGAAAACTCAGTTGGAAGTCTTGGCTCGTAAGGAATTCTTTGTAAAGCAATATCGGCAACTGATTGCTTTTTAATAGGTGCATTTATGCCATAAAAAGCTCTTTCAATTTGCACTAAATATGAAATTATATTAGATATGTTTATATAAAGTTTTGATCCTTTATGCTGTGCTAATTTCTCGCAAAATTCATCTACAACTTCATTTATAACTCTCGAAAATAATTCATTACATAATTCATCATTACTTTTGCATAAAACACTACCTAAGAAAAATAAAAAGTTCATGCTATCTTCATTATCGCTCATGTTTTCATTTTTTACTAAGTTAGCTCTTTTTAAAATACCTGTTGTAATTATTCTCATTTTGCCATTATCACGACCTTCATCATAAAAACTCGCATCAGTTGGCACATTTACATAAGAAAAATCATAAAAAACAGCATTTTGCTCATCTTTATAAGTAGCATAATCGCTATCTAAAATAGCTTTAAAATCATCTTGTAAATCATCTAAATTATCATAAAAAAACTTAGCTTGTTCTCTTAAAATATTAAAATCACTTTCATTCATAAAGCTTAATGCTCTAGCACAAAATTCATAAAAATAAGACCTAGTTATATTTAATTCTGCGTTCATATTACACCTTTAAAAAATTATTTAATTTTTCTTTTAATGGAGCGAAGAAATTATCGCTATCTTCAAAAACTTGAGCTTGTTTTAACATCATTATTTTAGCCTTACAATCAGCACAGCAATATAATGAATATTTTTTCGTTATATCAGCACTAAAGGTAGCTCCTAAAATACCTACGATTTTATCAATTGATTTTTTAGTTGCGAATTCTTTTCCACATTCAATACAGGCAAACAATTCATCACGAGCTAAAGTTTGATGAGTAAAACTAGCTGGATTTAGCTCTAAAATATCATTTTGCATAAAGATAGTATCTTTTTCAGCGCATGAGCTTACACAATACCCACAGCTTGTACATAGTGAAGCATTAAAAATAATAGAATTAGTCTTACTATCAGCTAAAATCGCGTTAGTATTACACGCACCTGCACACGAAGCACATAAGGTGCATTTGCTCTCATTTATGCTAATTTTTGCATAATTTTTTGCATTTATTTCGCCTTTATTTGCACCTTGCAACATTGATGAAATTTTTAAGCCAAAAAGCTCTCTTTTATTTAATCTAAAATTACTTTCACTTGAGTGAAATTCGCTTACTAATTCACTAGAAACTTCATCAAGGCTAATATTTGTATAAATAGCAATTTTACCAGTAATTGCAAAGATAATATCATTTACAAGTTTGATTTTTTCTGCTAGAAATTCGCTAATTTTTCCAATAATTACAATGCTTTTACAGGTTGTATTTATTAAATGCATTAATATTAATTCATCAAGCAAATTTAAAGGAATATTAAAAGGTAAAAAGTGTTTTAAATCAATATTATTTTGATAATCATCAGTGATTATTATTTGTTCGTTTTTATAGATTTTGCTAATTTCTTTTATGCAGTCTTTATTAAACTCACAAAACTCAAGCGCATTTGTTGGACATACGCTAACACATTTAGCACAATTTATACAATCTATTTCACTTAAGATTATTTTATTATCATCACTTGCAAGTGCAACACTAGGGCACGCATCTACGCACCAGCCACAATGCTCGCTCCTACGCCCATCAAGTTGGCATAAGCTTGAGTTAAACTCAATTTTTCTAACAAAGCTTATATTTCCTGTTAATGAGTTTAATTTTTCAAATAAAAATTCATCATTTTTAATTACTGCGTGATTTTCTAAATCATCGTTTGAAATAGCCAAATCACAATCTATTTCACCAGCTTTAGTAACTATTACAAGTGAGCCAATGCCGCCATATACGAATTCAAATTCCTTAACGCAAATTGCCTTAAATCCATTATCAGTAAGCTTATTTTTAAGCTCTTCATCATCAAATAAAATGCAAATTCTTTTATCTATCTTTGCATATAAATTAATCTCATTTGAATAATCATAATTAATAGCTCTTGCTTCATATAATTTATTTAATTTTTCTAAATTAAAATCTTTTGTATTATTTATATAAAAATCAATCTCTGGTGCATATATTAAAGCATTTATTGCCTTATCGTTTGCTACTAGAAATTTCTCACTTGTTGGAGTTTTTACAAGCTTTATTTGTGAGCCTAAGTCATTTATAAAATCAGCTTTTTTTAAATATGCAAACTCTTTCATCTTTACCTTTCCTTGCTAGTATTTTAAAAAATATTTAAGGAATATCTATGTTACCCCAAATATCTAAATTAATTAATGCCTTTAATGATAAACCAAGTTATCTAGTAAGTGCTTTAGCAAAAGAGCTAATAGCAGAACTAAGAATTGCTAATAAAGAACAAACTTATGAAATGATACTCAACGAACTTGACAAAAGAATTAATCAAGCTTTATTAAAAGCTCCAAAAGTTTTAATAAATGCAACAGGAGTAGTGCTACATACTAATTTAGGTCGTGCTTTAATTAGTGAAGAAGATTTTATGTGGCTTAAGGATTTTCATACTAATAATATTAATTTGGAATTTGATTTAGGAACTAATTCTCGTGGAAAAAGAGATGAATATCTAATAAATCTTTTAAAAATCTTATTTGGTTGCGAAGATGCTTTGGTGGTTAATAATAACGCTGCTGCTGTATTTTTAGTATTAAATACCTTAGGTAAAAATGAAGGAATAATTACAAGTAGAGCCGAATTAGTAGAAATCGGCGGTGGATTTAGAGTAAGTGAAGTAATGCGTGAAAGCGGTGCAAGGCTTATTGAAGTTGGTACAACAAATAAAACTAATTTAAGAGATTATGAAAACGAATTAGAAAACGCTGCAATGATACTTAAAACTCATAAGTCAAACTTCTATATAGGTGGTTTTAGCGAAGAAGTTGATGCAATTACCTTAAATAATTTAGCCATTAAAAATGAAAAAATATTTTATTATGACTTAGGAAGTGGTTATACAGATTGTATAAATGATAGCTTAAAAGATGAGCCGAGTCTAAAAAGCCTAATAGCAAATGGTATTAGTTTAATCTCTTTTAGTGGAGATAAATTATTTGCTAGCACTCAAGCAGGGATAATTTTAGGTAAAAAATATTTAATTGAAAGACTTCGCAAAAATCAGCTCCTAAGAATGTTTAGATTAAATAAAACTAGCCTTTTAATGCTAACTCGTGCAGTGCAAAACTATTTAGAAAAAGATTATAAAAGACTACCTAGCTTAGCATTAATAAATGATAAAAAGCAAGATGTTTTAGCTAAGGCAAAAACCTTGCAAGAGCTAATTGGTTTTGGCGAAATAATAGAGAGCAAAAGCCTTGTAGGGGGTGGCTCAATGCCTGATAAATTATTAAATGGCTATGCTTTAAAAATTAAGGCTAATAAAAGCAAAATAAAAGAGCTTTTAGATAAAGGCGTGGTGGCTAATTATGATAAAGATAGCGTGATAATTGATTTAAGAAGCGTTTTACCTAGTCAATTAGAATGCTTAGCAAAAATAATTAAAGAAGTTTTTAAGGAGAAATAATGGAATTTTCGTTATTAAATCAAGATGAAGTTGCGATTAATTTAAGTGATTTTCGTGGTAAAAAGGTGATAGTATTTTTCTATCCAAAGGCTTTTACTCCAGGTTGCACTAAGCAAAATTGTGAGTTAAGCGAGAATTATGATAAATTGCTTGATAGTGGCTATGTGTTAATTGGAATTAGCCCTGATAAGTGCGAAAAATTAGCGAAATTTAAGAATGATTATAATCTAAATCAGATTTTATTAAGCGATGAGAATAAAGAAGTAGCTAAGCTTTTTGGTGCTTGGGGAATTAAGAAAAATTATGGCAAAGAATACGAAGGACTTATTCGCTCTTGTTTTGTGCTTGATGAAAACGGCGAAATCATAAAAGAATACCGCAATCATAAAGCAACAGGCTTTGCTGCAAGACTTATGAAAGATTTGCTAGGCGAGTAATTAGATTTTAGCCTTAATGGCTAAAATCAAAAAAAATAAATATAATTTATATTTTATTTTCTTTCATAATCAACATAACCTTTTTCTTTATATTCAGCTATAATTTCATCAGCACTTAAACAATAAACAGATTGTTTAACTAATGCGATAATATCTAATTCATCAGCGTATGAATTTTCTATTGCGTGGTTACCTATAATGCCTTTTATATCTTCATAGTCTTCTTTGCTCACATCATTTTTATATCTTTTTAAAATTTCTAAGCTTTCTTTTAGCGAATTTGACTCTTGATAATTTTTGATTATTTCTCCTTTATTGTTTTTCATATTTTTGCCTTATTTTTTTATTTGTTCTTAGTATTTTCAAAATCTATATCTTCTTTATCAGTAGAATATAGCCATTCCTTTATTTCGCGCATTTTATTTAAATCATCTTGAGCTTCTTTTGTATCTCTATTTTTAATCAAATACCCAAAACTTGCATATTCTAATAAAACATCTTTTTCCATAATTGTTGCCATTTTTCTCATTTTTTAAATAATTTTTAAATATTTTATAAATTTTATTTAAATTATATGAAAATATAATACCAAATTCCTATTTCAAATTCCTTTTGTTTTTATAAAAACTGCTAAGATAATTAAAAAATTAAAGGACTTTTATGAATAAAAATATTTTAGATAGTTTAGATTTATCGGATAAGCAGAGCTTTGCTGATGGGCTAAAGGCATTAATTGAGCAAACTTATGTAGTAGAAAACGAATATAAAGCACTTAAAACTTCTTATGATAGTTTAATGCTTATGATAAATGAGATTATAGAAGTCTTACCAAGTGCTATTTGGGTCTTAGATGAAAATAAAAATCTAATAGTAAAAAATAAGCTTGCAAATGATGAATTATTTAAGCAAATTGACCTTAGCAAAGAGCATTATGAATTAGAATTTTTAAATAATTTTTATCAAATAAAATCAATCAATTACGCCGATAAACTCCTAATAATGGCTACAAATATCACTAAAGAAAAGCGAGATGAAAGGCTTGTTTCTATGGGGCAAGTTGCAGCAAATCTTGCTCATGAAATTAGAAATCCCATAGGCTCAGTTTCACTTCTAGCAGGTGTATTATTTAGCAAGGTTGAGCTTAAAAATAAGCATATAGTTTTGCAAATGCAAGATGCGATTAAAAGAGTTGAGCGAATAATTGAAAGTACCTTGCTCTTTACTCGTGGCTTTAAGCTAAATAAATATGAGTTTAATTTAGAAGAATTAAATGAGGAATGCTTAAATGTCTTTAATAATTACAATAAAAATGATGAAATAATCCTTAGCGAGTGTAATTTTGAGCCTTTTGTTATAAATGCTGATAAATCATTATTAACTTTAGTTTTAAGCAATCTTATTTATAACGCTGTTGATGCTTGTGAAGAAAGCGGAAGTATAAAAATCATAGGCAAAAAATACGATGATATTTATAAAATTAGCGTTTTTGATAGTGGTGAAAAAATCACAAATCAAGCTAATTTATTTGAAGCATTTAATACTACAAAACTTAAAGGCAATGGCTTAGGTTTAGCGCTTTGCAAACAGATTTGCACCGCACATAATGCAAAGATTTATTATCTTGATGAGCCAAAAAGTTTTAATATAGAATTATAAAGGTTAATGAGTATTTTCCGATTTTTTTATTGCAAGGAGAATACAATGAAAATAAATAACATTAACACGATTAACGATGCAAAAGACTTTATAAGCAATAGCTTTAAAAAAGCAGGAATAGATGTAGTTGGAAATAATATTTCTCATATAAATAGCGATGATTTGATGAATGCTTATGTGTTTTCAAGCTTAGGTTTTAATGAAGAAAAATCAAGCGTTCAAAATCAAGCAATTATTTCAAATCTAAATCTTAATATGAATAAATATTATGAAATAATAAATAAAGATGAGGTTATTAATCCAGCTAAGCCTAATTTTGATGTTGAGGCTACAAGCAAGAAAATAGCTGAATACGTAATATCTAATTCAGATAATGATTTAGATAAATTATATCAAGGAAGAATCGGAGTAATTAATAGCTTTAATGAAGCAAGAAAGCTAATAGGCTCAAGCAAAGCTTTAGAAGATACGCTTAACAAAACAATAGATTTAATAAATGATGAGATTATTAAACTTGGTGGAAATATAGTGGATTTTAAAGTTTAGTTTGAAGAATTTGAAATAGGAATTTAAAAAATACATAAATAATCTTATTTAATTAATCAAAGCTTTAAAATTATTGCTAGAATAGAAATTTTATTTTAAAGGAGAGTATATGAATAAGATTTTGGTTTTAGATGGGGTTAGCGAATTAGCTACAAAGATTTTAGAAAAAGATTGCAAAGTAATTGCAATCCCTAAAATTAGTGAAGAAGAATTATTAAAAGCAGTTGTTGATACTGATGCGATAATTCTTAGAAGTGCTACTAAAATTACAGAAAAAGTGCTTGAACACGCAAATAGATTAAAAGTAATCGGAAGAGCTGGTGTTGGGGTTGATAATATTGACATTAAAGCAGCTACTAAAAAAGGCGTAATAGTAGTAAATGCACCAAATGGCAATACAAATGCAGCGACAGAGCATACAATGGCATTAATGCTAAGTCTTGCAAGGATGATTCCAAACGCTCATGCAAGTATTAAAAATGGCTTATGGGATAGAAAAAGCTTCGTAGGAATTGAACTAAAGGATAAAACCTTAGGCGTTTTAGGATTAGGAAGAATTGGAGCAGGAGTTGCCGCTAGAGCTCAAGCTTTTGGAATGAAAGTTATTGGATATGATCCATATTTAAGCCATGAAAGAGCAGAGCAAATTCAAGTTAAAAAATGCGAATTAGATGAGGTTTTTGCTAATGCTGATTTTATTACCTTACACTTGCCATTAACCGATGAAACAAAAGAAATGATAAATGAAAAAAGCATAGCAAAAATGAAAAAAGGCGTAAGAATTATTAATGCTGCAAGGGGTGAATGTATTAATATTGATGATTTAACAAAGGCTTTAAAGGATGGCAGAGTTGCTGGAGCTGCACTTGATGTATTTCCTAATGAGCCACTAGGAAACCACGAAATTACAACGCTAAAAAATGTTGTTCTAACTCCACATTTAGGAGCATCTACAATTGAAGCTCAAGAAGGCGTAGCCGTTGATGTAGCAATTGCTATTAAAGATGCTTTAAATGGTGAATTAGTTGCAAGTGCATTAAACGCTGTGCCAGTTAGCCCTGAAATGCTAAATAAAATTAAGCCTTATTTTAATCTAGTAAAAGCTTTAGGATTTATCGCTTGTGAAGTTAGTAATTCAGCTATAAAACAAGTTTATATTGAATATTCAAATATGTTTAAAGAGCTAGATACTAGGGCTTTAAGTCAAGTAATGCTTACGGGACTACTTAATTCTATTTTGCAAGAAAAAGTAAATATGGTTAATGCACCTGTTTTAGCTCAAAGTAGGGGAATTAGCCTAATAGAGCAAAAAAGCGATGAAGTAAATAATCAAATAAAAGTAAAAATTGTAAGCGAATTAGGAGAGCATGAAATAAAAGGTGCTTTAATGAGCGATAAGAGTGCTTATGTTAGTGGAATTGATGATTATGATATTAAATTTGAGCCTACTGGGGTGCTGCTTTTAGTTCCACACGATAACGTGCCTGGTATGATAGGACAAATCGGAACTATTTTAGGTGCTGCTGGTATAAATATTCTTAGCATGCAAGTTAGTAAAACCCATACGAGTGGTGAAAATATCATGGCAATTAGTGTTAATAAAAAGCCTTTAAAGAATGATTATAAAAAGCTTTGTGAATTAGCAGGAGTTCATGGGGTTAAGATAATTGATTGCAGTGAGATTTGCGATGATTAAGCTAATATTACTTAGACACGGACAAACAAACTGGAATAAAGAAGGCAGATACCAAGGGCAAATTGATACTGATTTAAGCCCTTTAGGAGAAGAGCAAGCTAGCAAACTTGCTCTTGCTTTAAAGCCTTTAAAGATTGATTATTTTATTGCAAGCCCACTAAAAAGAGCTTATGAGACAGCTTGTAAAAGTGCAAAATATCATGATTTAGAAGTGATAAAAGATGAAAGATTACTAGAAATTAATCACGGCACTTGGGAAGGCAAATTATCAAGCGAAATTGATGAGGATTTATTAAGACTTTGGAAGAGTGCTCCGCATTTAGTAAAAATGCCTAATGGAGAGAGCTTAGATGATATTTTAGCTAGAGTAAAACTTGCAATAGACGAGTATTTAGCAAAATATGATGGAAAAACTATTGCAGTATTTGCTCATGATGCTGTTAATAAGGTCTTAATCTCTTATGTTTTAGGCTTAGAGCTTAGTTCGTTTTGGAATATAACTCAAGATAATACTTGTATAAATGTCTTAGAACTTTCAAAGGATTTTACAAAAATTATAACTTTAAATAACACAAGCCATTTAGGATATTTATTCTCAGACGAAATCCAAAAAGGTTTATAAATCTTAATTCCTATTTCAAATTCTTAGAATTTGAAATAGGAAATTTATCTTTATTTTAATCTTTACAAAGCTTTTAAATAATTATTTTTTACAAATTTATTTGATAAAAAACAAAGAATTTGAAATAGGAATTTCAGTGTAATTTTGCAGAGTAAAATTATATAAAATAAAGGAAAATTGCTGTTAAGAAATCATTTGAGCTTTTTATAAGCGTAAGCAAAAAAGGGTTATGGATTTTAGACAAATTTTGTTTTCAGTTGCGTTATTGGTATGGGGTTTTTAGGAAAAAAGCTGGGGTAAGGTTTGAATTGGCAATTTAAGACCTTCTGCTTTCTTCTAAGATAATTTAAAAAATATTTAAATTTAGATTATAAAAACTAAATAAAAACACTTGAAATTCCGAATTCAAATTCCATTTGAATTTATTTAGAAATTACATTGAAAAACCAAAGAATTTGAAATAGGAATTTGATTTTATTGTTTTAGTAGGTAAGCCCTTTATAAAAAGGGCTTATTTT
>NZ_JBYJAU010000034.1:0-1077 GCF_057802535.1 Campylobacter sp. DY7 | reverse complement strand
CAATATTCTGTAATTTCTTTCTCATTAATATAATTCTTAATATCTCGTTTCATTTGTGAGATTTCTGCGCTTGTAGGCGTGCAATAATCACGAATATCAAAGCCGTTAAATACTTTTATATCTTTTTCATCATACTGATATTTTTCTGGGTTATCTTTATGAGTAAAGTATCTATAATAACCACGAACATTGTGTAAAAGTTGTGGAATAGTGCCGTTTAAACTTTCAGTAAAAAGTTTAGCATTATTAAAAGTTGTAGAACCATTATCCCAACAAAAAATTAAATGATAATGAGCTTTTTTCTCTTCTTCATCTGCGTTCAAATCTTTGTCATGCAAAGGACTTAAAGCACATTTAAGACCACTCAAGCGAATGATTTGCTCCCAATTCTCGGGCATACTTTCTGGATATATTACGCATACCCAATTGCGACCCTTAAGGTTTTTATTACCTTTTTCTGCCATAATATTGTTACCTTTTCGGTAAAAATCTCTAGTTCCAAAAAAAGAATTTTTACCGACCTTTCTTAAAATTTAATTTTATTTAATTTTTATTTTCTTTCTTATTTTGATAATTTATAAAAAAATCATTGATAGCAATCGCAACTATATTTGATTTTGCTAATCCATAATCTTTAGCTAGAAAATTAATTTTATCTACTACACTTTCATTGAGAGTAAGTATCATTTTTTTTGCATAACTTTCTTTTTCGTGCATTGTAAAATCCTTTCTTTTTTAACAAGCCATATTATACACCTAAATGGTAAATAAAATAAATATTTTTAGTTTTTTTTTGTCCCTTGTCCCAAGTCCCCCCTTGGGGGTGTCGTAGTAACCCCCAAGGAAAACCCCTTATTTTTACCCCTATTTTGAAAATACAAATCAATAAATTATAAAAATTTTTGATAATTATTATTATTTATTTATTCCACTATTCTTAAACAAAGCTTAATGATGAAATTATTTATTAAATAGACAAGGGAGAGGTCGTGCGTGGCTAACGCCTCGCACTCTCTCTCCTGTCCTATTTCATCAAATAGATTTTTGATACATTAAGGCAAGGGCTAATAAAAAGGG
>NZ_JBYJAU010000033.1:0-1179 GCF_057802535.1 Campylobacter sp. DY7 | reverse complement strand
GAGGGGGGAAAAAGAAAGAGGAGAAAAAGAAAGGGGAAAGAAAAGAAAGAGGGGGAGGGGGGGGGGGGAAAGGGGAAAAAGGAAAAAAGGGGGGGGGGAGGAGGAAAAAAAAAGGAAAAAAAAGGAGGGGGAAAAAGAGGGGGAAAAGAAAAAGAAAGAAAGGAGAAAAAGGGGGGAGAAGGAGGAGGAGGGAGGTAGGAAAAGAGGAGGAAAAAAAGAGGAAGGAGGAAAGGAGGGAGGAAAGAGAAAAGGGAGAGGGAGGGAGGGGAGAAAGAAGAGAAAGAGAGAGAAGGGAAGAGGGAAGAAAAGAGAGGGGGGAGAAAGGAAGGAAAGGGAGAAGAAAAAGGGGAGAAAGAAGAAGGGAAGAAGGAAAAAAAGAAGAAGGGGGGGGGGAGGGGAGGGGGGGAAGGAGGGAGAAGGAAAGAGAGAAAAAAAGAGGGGAGGGGGGAGGCGACGCAAAAAAAGGAAGAAGGGGGGGGAGGGATGGGGGAGGAAAAAAGGAAAAAAGAAAGGGGGGGAGAAGGAGGGGGAGGGGGGGGGGGAGGGGGAAAAAAGAAAGAAAGGAGGGAAGGGGAGGAGCGGAGGAGGAGAACAGGGAAAGAAGGGAAGAGAAGAAAAAAAGGGAGGAGGAGAGGGAGGGGAGAAGAGGAAAGGGGGGAGGAAGAGGAAGGGGAAGAGAGGGAGGAAATAAGAAGGGAGGAAGAGAAGAAAAAGAAAAAAGCTCGAAGAAGCCAGAAGGAGAGAAAAAAGAGAAGAAAGAGAAAGAGGAGGGAAGGGAGGGAGAAGGAAGAGAAGGAGGAAGAGAGAGGGGAAGGGGGGAGAGGGAGGAGAGGGGAGGAGGGCAAGAAGATGGAAGGGGAAAGCCAGGAAAGAGGGGAAGAGAGGGAGAAGGAGAGGGAGAGGGGGAAGGGGGGGAGGGAGGGGGGAAGGAGAGAGAAGAAAAAAGGAAGAGAGGGAAAAGAGGGGGAAGAGGGAAAGGGAAGGAAGAGGAAAAGGGGGGAGAGGGAGAAGAAAGAACAGGGGGAGAAAAGAGAGAAAGGAAAGGAGAGGGGGGGGGGGTGTGTTCTTCATCTGCGTTTAAATCTTTATCGTGCAAAGGACGTAAAGCACATTTAAGCCCACTCAACTGAATAATTTTTTCAAAATTTTTTGGTAAGCTCTCTGGATAAATTACACATA
>NZ_JBYJAU010000032.1:0-1590 GCF_057802535.1 Campylobacter sp. DY7 | reverse complement strand
ATTAGAGCTTTTTGATTGTGCTTCTAGTAATACATTATTATTTAATACATATCTTACAAGTAAGCGTAATAAAAAATTTACTATGCGAACCGAAATATTATAAGCAAGTTTTTTAGTATAGGCACGGCTGTCAATGTTATACGCATACGCTCCTAACATTAACGCCGTGCTTTAGGGTTTCACCCTAAAAACCCAAAGACAAATAAGGATAAAAAAATTTATGGGGGCATGGGGGAATCCCCCATAAAGCAAAAAAAGTATTCCTTTTTTTGCGTAGCATAAAAACGCAAAGCGTTTTTGCTCTAGTTAATGCGACAGCATTAACACCCTAAAAGAAAAAAACAATTCTTATTTTTTTAATTATTCAAGTATTATTTATCCCCTTTTTATTAGCCCTTGCCTTAATGTATCAAAAATCTATTTGATGAAATAGGACAGGAGAGAGAGTGCGAGGCGTGAGCCACGCACGACCTCTCCCTTGTCTATATATTAAATAATTTCATCATTAAGCTTTGTTTAAGAATAGAGTAATAAATAAATAATAATAATTATCAAAAATTTTTATAATTTATTGATTTGGATTTTCAAAATATGGGTAAAAATAGGGATTTTCTTGGGGGCTACTACGACAGCCCCCAAGGGAGAGACCAAAGACAAAAGACAAAAAAAAAGCAATATTAATTAATTATTAATTATAATTGTATAATATTTATTCACTTATATATAAGTGCAAAAAAAAGAAAGGATAAATTATGAATTTTGATAATGTTAATCAAAAAAAAATCGATACAATTAATAGAATTGGAGTAAGTTTAAACGATAATACTTATCAAAAATTAGATGAATTGTGCGAAAATTTTGGCTTAGGTCGTTCTGCAATGATTTCATTTGCTTTGAATGATTTTTTTATAAATTATCAAAATAAGAAAGAAAATAAAAATTAATAGAATTAAATTTTTTAAGAAAGGTCGGTAAAAACTCTTTTTTTGGAACTAGATATTTTTACCGAAAAGGTAATAATATTATGTCAGAAAATAGTAAAAATGCAAGAAGTTATTCTTGGGTATGTGTAATTTATCCAGAGAGCTTACCAAAAAATTTTGAAAAAATTATTCAGTTGAGTGGGCTTAAATGTGCTTTAAGTCCTTTGCACGATAAAGATTTAAACGCAGATGAAGAACACAAAAAACCACACTATCATTTAATTTATAGATTTGATACAAATGTTCGTTATTCTCAAGCTAAAAAATTTTCAGATGAATTAAATGGAACTATTCCACAGCTTTTACATAGCGTAAGGGGTTATTATAGATACTTAACACATAAAGACAACCCTGAAAAATATCAATATAATGAGAAAGATATTAAACTATTTAATGGCTTTAACATTAAAGATTATTGCACTCCTACAAGCGCAGAAATCTCACAAATGAAACGAGATATTAAGAATTATATTAATGAGAAAGAAATTACAGAATATTGCGATTTATTAGATTGTTTAGATAATGATGGCTTATTAGAGCTTTTTGATTGTGCTTCTAGTAATACATTATTATTTAATACATATCTTACAAGTAAGCGTAATAAAAA
>NZ_JBYJAU010000031.1:0-1624 GCF_057802535.1 Campylobacter sp. DY7 | reverse complement strand
CTGTTAAGGCTAGTATTGGGGCGACTACAAGTGATAAGATTGGTTTGACTAGGTTTGAGACTGGGCATAATGTTAGGTTGGATGATTTAACTACTGCTGGCTTTGGTAATGATAAAAAAATGTCAGATGGAAAAATTAGTGTAACATTTAAGAATGTTGATGGAATTAATGATATTACATTAGAACCAGTGCAAATAGCAAATGTAAAAGGTGCATTGGATAATACGGGTAATCCGGTTCAAGGTAACGAGCCAAGAGTAGAAATTAAAGCAGGTATGGGTCTTGGAGCATTAGCTGAGGCTATTAACAAGGCTAGTGATAAGACTGGTGTTAGAGCTAGTGTTACAGCTGAGAGTGTGTTTGAGCAGCCTATTAAAGCTGGAACTACTTCTAAAGGTTTTTCAATTAATGGTGTTACTATTGGTTCTGTTGAGATTAAAGACAAAGATGGAAACGGAGCTTTAAGAGCTGCTATTAACTCAGTTAAAGATCAAACAGGAGTTGAAGCTTCAGTTGATAGTAAAGGTAGACTTGTATTAAATAATAGAGATGGTAGAGGGATTCAGATTTCTGATGGTTTAAAAGGTGATGAGTTGACTGCATTTAGAACAGAACAATTAGCTACTGGTGCTGGAGAAAGAGGCAGAGCAGAAGAGAGAGCAACAGATACTGATACAAAAGCACAAGCAGCTAAACCTACAATGAATGTATGGGATAATGCTGCAGGTAAATCAAATAAAGCAGATGTTGAAATATATAAAGCAGATGCTTGGGCTGCAGCTGGTACGACAGGAACTTTGATTAGTGCAGACAACACCTTATCAAGTGTTATATCGGCTCATAAGGAAGTTGATACTGCTATTAATGCTAAAGGATATAGCCAAGGCTTAGAAGCTGCAGATTCTTTACTGCAAGGAACTGCTTTTACATTTACTTTTGAAGCTGCAATGGGTGCTACTCAAATTGTCGATGGTGCATTAAGCGCTATGACAGCAGCAAATATTACTGCAGGTGCAACAACTCCAATTGGAGAAGCATTACAGCAATTAAATTCAGCTACTAGTTTAGATAGTGCAAATGAAGCTTTAGACGCATTAAATGAAGCTTTGGATGATGTAATTGCTAAAGGTGACCCAAAAGGTGCTTTAAACGATGCTAAAAATGCAGATGCTATGAAGGCTAGTGCTTTAAAACAACAAGTAATGGGTTGGAAAAAAGGCGTTGAATTTGCTCAAAAAGAAGCTGGAAACAACCTAAAAGGTATGATAGGATTAAATGAAACAAACGGAACTAACTTTGGAAGATTAAGCTTGGTTTCAACTGCTGGTAAAGATATTGTTGTAGAAGCTACCGATGGCAATGGTAGAGATATGACTAAAGCTTTAGGGTATGATACTAATGTTAGCGAAAAAACTGTTTCATTAAGAGAAACAAATGCTAAGATTGATAAAGAAACAGCAGATGCTATGGGCTTTAACTCTGAAGAATGGCAAGCAGGTATATCTGGCGATAACCAAAACGGCTACGCAGCAGGCGTTATGACACTAAAAGGCGCACAAGCTATGATGAATATTGCTGAATCAGCTCAAAAAGCTCTTGAAGCAATTCGTTCAGACCTTGGTTC
>NZ_JBYJAU010000030.1:0-1784 GCF_057802535.1 Campylobacter sp. DY7 | reverse complement strand
GTTATTTTTAAATAGTTTTATTGTTAATTTTAAATATATCAATTATTTCAACGTCAATCTTTGATATCTAAACAAGTGATCAAGAGCCATTTAAAACTTTTAAATATTTATATTAAGTTTTAAATCATTCACTTCATTATTTTATTTATTTTTTAATTTTTTAAAATTAAAAAATAATCATTTAAATTATGGAGAGTTTGATCCTGGCTCAGAGTGAACGCTGGCGGCGTGCCTAACACATGCAAGTCGAACGATGAAGTCTAGCTTGCTAGACGGATTAGTGGCGCACGGGTGAGTAATGTATAGCTAACTTGCCCCTTACAAGAGGACAACAGTTGGAAACGACTGCTAATACTCTATACTCCGCTCTAACATAAGTTAGGGTGGGAAAGTTTTTCGGTAAGGGATAGGGCTATATTGTATCAGCTAGTTGGTAAGGTAATGGCTTACCAAGGCTATGACGCATATCTGGTCTTAGAGGATGATCAGACACACTGGAACTGAGACACGGTCCAGACTCCTACGGGAGGCAGCAGTGGGGAATATTGCTCAATGGGGGAAACCCTGAAGCAGCAACGCCGCGTGGAGGATGACACTTTTCGGAGCGTAAACTCCTTTTTTACAAGAAGAATACTGACTGTATTGTAAGAATAAGCACCGGCTAACTCCGTGCCAGCAGCCGCGGTAATACGGAGGGTGCAAGCGTTACTCGGAATCACTGGGCGTAAAGGGCGCGTAGGCGGAGTAGTAAGTTGGATGTGAAATCTAATGGCTTAACCATTAAACTGCATTCAAAACTGCTATTCTAGAGTAAGGGAGAGGCAGATGGAATTAGTAGTGTAGGGGTAAAATCCGTAGATATTACTAAGAATGCCAATTGCGAAAGCGATCTGCTAGAACTTAACTGACGCTAAGGCGCGAAAGCGTGGGGAGCAAACAGGATTAGATACCCTGGTAGTCCACGCCCTAAACGATGTATGCTAGTTATTAGAATGCTAGTCATTTTAGTAATGCACCTAACGGATTAAGCATACCGCCTGGGGAGTACGGTCGCAAGATTAAAACTCAAAGGAATAGACGGGGACCCGCACAAGCGGTGGAGCATGTGGTTTAATTCGAAGATACGCGAAGAACCTTACCTGGGCTTGATATCCTAAGAACCTTAAAGAGATTTGAGGGTGCTAGCTTGCTAGAACTTAGAGACAGGTGCTGCACGGCTGTCGTCAGCTCGTGTCGTGAGATGTTGGGTTAAGTCCCGCAACGAGCGCAACCCACGTATTTAGTTGCTAACAGTTCGGCTGAGCACTCTAAATAGACTGCCTTCGCAAGGAGGAGGAAGGTGTGGACGACGTCAAGTCATCATGGCCCTTATGCCCAGGGCTACACACGTGCTACAATGGCATATACAATGAGAAGCAATACCGCGAGGTGGAGCAAATCTATAAAATATGTCTTAGTTCGGATTGTTCTCTGCAACTCGAGAGCATGAAGCCGGAATCGCTAGTAATCGTAAATCAGCTATGTTACGGTGAATACGTTCCCGGGTCTTGTACTCACCGCCCGTCACACCATGGGAGTTGATTGTGCTTTAAGTCGGAATACTAAACTAGTTACCGCCCACAGCAAAATCAGCGACTGGGGTGAAGTCGTAACAAGGTAACCGTAGGAGAACCTGCGGTTGGATCACCTCCTTTCTAGAGTACACACTCTTTAACTCACACTAAAGAGTAGATAATAATTAACTAGCTCTTGAGAGCTTGTTTGGATATCAAAGGTTGAAATGA